>QHOP01000466.1 GCA_003219345.1 Verrucomicrobiota bacterium | reverse complement strand
GGATTACGCTTGCAGTTCCGTCAACAAATGCCCCGAGACCTGTGGCTGGAGAAATCGGGCGCTTAATCTCAGGACATTTGGGTTGTCGGCGTTGCCGGGACCGAGAGGTTCCCTTTACCCGCGGGAACGGGTGTTTCACGCCCTGGTCTGGCTTCTCTGGCAAAGGGAAAAGACGGATGAATCGGAATTGCTCCGCCGTGTCGCAGGGGAGCTTCGCGTGGTTGTCGGAAGCTTTTCGGATGCGGTGGCCGCCTATACTTCTCTCTGGCGCCGGTTGAGTTGACCTGGCACCTGGTCAGGCGTACGGCGGGTAATCCAGGCAAACCACCTTCCGGCCGCAGGCGGCGGTGGCAAAACGGATTTGAATATTCAGCTTCTCGAATTTGTCTTTACTATCTGCCCAACAAATAGCTGGAAACGTGGCCGCGACGTATGGTTTATTGATGAAAATCTGCCGAGCCGCGTTTGAGATGGCGCGGGTGGCTCGACGAGCGTCCGTAAGTCCGTTGCGATAAGTCGTGTGATGATTCAATTCAGGTTGATTTCTGCCTCCGGCCTCCTGTTGTGGCTGTTCGCTGGAGTTTCCGCCAGTGGCGCGAGCAAAGCTGCCATCGATTTCGACCGCGACATCCGGCCCATTCTGTCCGACAAGTGTTTTGCCTGCCATGGTCCGGATGAGAAGGAGCGCAAAGCCAAATTCCGACTCGACCGGAAAGACGACGCGTTCAAGCCGCTGAAATCAGGCGACCTTGCCATCGTGCCCGGCCACCCGGAAAAGAGCGAGCTGATCGCGCGGATTACCACGAAGGATGAAGACGACGTGATGCCGCCTCCGAAAAGCGGCAAGACGCTGACGTCCGCGCAGGTTGATTCGCTGCGCCGGTGGATCGCTGAAGGAGCGAATTGGCAAAGCCACTGGGCTTTGGTCAAACCCGAACGCTCGCCACTGCCTGCGGTGAAGAATAAGAAATGGCCGCGCAATGAAATCGATCATTTCGTTCTCGCGCGTCTGGAAAAGGAAGGACTGAAACCCTCCCCGGAAGCCGACCGGACCACGCTGGTTCGACGGGCGAGCTACGACTTGACCGGCTTGCCGCCCACACCACAGGAAGTGGACGCATTCCTTGCCGATAGGAATCCAGACGCCTACCCAAAGCTGGTGGACCGTCTGCTCGACTCGCCGCGATACGGCGAGCACGAGGCGCGTTACTGGCTTGATGCGGCGCGCTACGCCGACTCGCATGGCTACCATATCGATTCGGAACGCAGCATCTGGAAATACCGCGAGTGGGTCATCGACGCGTTCAACCAAAACATGCCGTTCGACGAGTTCACGACCGAACAACTGGCGGGCGATCTGTTGCCGAACGCGACGACCGGGCAAAAAATTGCCTCCGGTTACGTCCGCTGCAACATGAGCACCGGCGAGGGCGGCGCCATCGAAGATGAATACAAGTGCAAATACACCTTCGACCGTGTCGAGACGACCAGCACGATCTGGCTGGGTCTCACGATGACCTGCGCGCGCTGCCACACGCACAAATACGACCCCATCCAGCAGCGCGAGTACTACGGTCTCTACGCCTTGTTCAACAACCTGGATGAGTCAATCATGGACGGCAATAAGCCCAACCCGGATCCGTTCATCAAACTTCCCTCCCGAGAACAAGCGGAGCGACAGGAATGGTTGAAGAAACAGATCGAAGAAGGACAGGCCAGGATAGATTCGCCGATGCCGGAGTTGGACGCGGCACAGGCGCAGTGGGCCGACAAATGGCATGAGAAGTTGAACGCCGGCTGGACGGTCCTTACGCCGACCAGCCTGAAATCGACCAACGGCAGCGAATTCAAAATCCTTGACGACAAATCCGTGCTTGTCGAGGGATCGAATCCGGAACAGGACGTCCATGAAGTGACGCTCCAGCCCGAGCCGGGAAGCCTGGCGGCGATCCGGCTCGAAGCGCTGCCGCACGAGTCGTTGCCCAACCGGAGCAGCGCGCGCGCGGACGACGGCAGGTTTGAGCTCTCGGAATTTGAGGTGGAAGTCGCGACTACAGACGCTGAGGGCAATGCCGGCGAGCCGAAAAAACTCAACTTCAAACGGGCTGCCGCAGATTCCTGGGAAAGTGACAAGGAGATAGGAAAGGCCATCGACGGCAACGCTGAATCCGCCTGGAGTATCCCGACGAACGCGGTGAGCGAACCACACACCGCTCTGTTTGTGTTGGGCGAACCGATGAAGATGAAGGCGAATTCGGAACTTCACCTCCGTTTGCGCTACGAGGCCTCAAAATCAAAACGCGCCATCGGGCGTTTCCGTCTGGCCGCGGCGCAAACTGACGAACTCGTGCATCTTTTGATTCCACCGAAACAGGAACCCTGGCATGTCGTCGGACCGTTCAAATCGGAGAGCCTCAAGACGGGCCTCGTCACGGAATATGAGCCGGAGAAGGAGATTGATTTCAACAAGGCGTATCCAGGCGTGCGCGAGGAAATCAAATGGAGCGAAAAACCTGATTTTGAAGATGGCAAATCGCATGTGCTGGTGGACGAGCTGCACGGCGTGCATGGAGTTTATTACCTCTATCGCAGCCTCAAGGTCACGGCCGACCGCAAGGTGGACCTGACATTGGGTGCGGACGATCTGTTCAAGGTCTGGATCAACGGCGAACTCGCGCTGGAGCAAGCCACCAAGCGGAAACCGGAAGAAGGCCCGAAGAAATTCTCCGTTAATCTCAGACAAGGCGAAAACAAAGTCCTCGTTAAGGTGGTCAATTATCAGGGCGCGTGTCACTTCACCTTCAACGCCGACCTCAACGACGCCGACAGCCTGCCGGGCAATATTGCCGCCATGCTGGCGGCGACCAGCAACCCTGCGGGCGACAACAAAACTTCAGTGCGAAATTTCTATCGGCGCGCGACTTCGCCTCTGTTTAAGTTACTTTTCGATCAGGTGGCGCTCTGGCGCGAGGAAAACAATGTGATTGAGAAGGAAATCCCGACGACCATGGTTGCGAAAGAGTCGGGCAAGCCGCGCGACACGTTCCTGCTCATGCGCGGCGAATATGACAGGAAAGGCGAGAAAGTCGAACCGGGCGCCCCGGCCATCCTGCCGCCCTGGCCCAAGGACGCGCCGAAGAACCGTCTTGGCCTCGCCAAATGGCTGCTCGACCCGTCACACCCGCTCACCGCCCGTGTGAATGTGAATCGCCTCTGGCAACAGTTCTTCGGCGTCGGCATCGTGAAGACCGTTGAGGACTTCGGCGTGCAGGGCGAGCGGCCGTCACATCCCGAATTGCTCGATTGGCTCGCGACCGAATTCGTCCGCTCCGGCTGGGACGTGAAACACTTGCAGCGGCTCATCGTCACCTCGGCCACCTACCGGCAATCGTCCCGCGTAACGCCCGAATTGCTCGCTCGAGACCCGGAGAATCGTTTGCTGGCGCGCGGCCCTCGTTTTCGCGTTGACGCGGAGGAAGTGCGCGACACAGCTCTGTTTGTCAGTGGGCTGCTGGTGGAACGAGAGGGCGGGCACAGCGTGAAGCCCTGGCAGCCGTCTGGCTTATGGGAGGCCGTCTCGTATAACAATGCTCAGAAATATGTGCCGGACACCGACATGGCGCAGTATCGTCGCAGCCTTTACATTTACTGGAAGCGGCAAAGCCCGCCCCCCAACATGCTCATCTTTGACGCGCCGACGCGCGAGTATTGCGTCGTGCGCCGTCCGCGCACGAACACGCCGCTCCAGGCGCTCACGCTGCTGAACGACCCGCAGTTTGTCGAGGCCTCGCGCGCCTTCGCCCAACGTATCATGACGGAGGCTGCCGACGATCCGAAGCGGCGAATCATTTATGCCTTCCGGCTGGCGACGGCTCGCACGCCCGACGCCGATGAAATCAAGGTGTTGCTCGATGCTTACAAGGATCAACTGGCCGAATATCGCAAAGACAAAGACGCTGTGGAAAATTTGCTGGGCGTGGGCGGTTTCAAAGCGAAGGCGGACCTCGACCAGGGCGAACTGGCCGCGTGGACCACCATTGCCAGCATGCTTTTGAATCTGGACGAAACGGTGACGAAGGGATGAACTACCGAAAGTCAAAGTTCAAAGCTCAAAGCTCAAGAGAAGTTCCAAAAACCAACAACCATGTTTCGAAGGGCGGGCCGCCCGGAGAAAACTCGTGGCGAGAGGCTGAAAGCCGTTCTGTCATGCTCCTGCGCGACGGGCACCCGGCCTCGTCGGACCGTCATCCCTGGGACTTGGAAGAGCGCACTTCGGTTTTTGGCGAGCGGTTGGTCCGCTTTTCCAAAAGAATTCCACGCGACCCGGCGAACAATCGTCTGATTGACCAGCTTGTCGGCGCCGGAACCAGCGTCGGCGCCAATTACTGCGAAGCGAACGAAGCGGTCTCAACAAAGGATTTCAAGTTCCGGATTTCTGGCGCTGGCTTCGTCGAATTCAATTCGTGTTGATTCGTGTTGATTCGTGTTGATTCGTGTTGATTCGTGTTGATTCGTGTTGATTCGTGTTGATTCGTGTTCATTCGTGGTAAAGTGAATTGATGTTTATGGACCCGATTCGAGAAAATGAACTGTTGCTGACGCGCCGGCATTTCTTTGGCCGCATGGCCACCGGCATCGGTGTCGCCGCGCTGGGTTCGCTGTTAAATCCCGCCCTTTTCGAGGCGCTGGCGGATGAGACCGGCAAATCGAAGGGACTCCTTGGCCTTCCGCATTTCACGCCCAAAGCCAGGCGCGTGATTTACCTGTTCATGGCGGGCGGGCCGTCGCAGATGGAATTGCTTGATTACAAGCCGAGCCTGGAAAAACTTCACGAGACCGAGTTGCCCGATTCCATCCGGATGGGCCAGCGCATCACCACCATGACTTCGGGGCAGAAGTCTCTGCCGGTGGTGAAGTCCATCTACAAGTTCAGGCAATACGGCAAATCCGGCGCCTGGGTGAGCGAACTGTTGCCGCACATCGGCGGGATTGTGGATGAGGTTTGCGTCGTCAAGACTGTCAACACCGAGGCCATCAATCACGACCCGGCCATCACGTTCATCCAAACCGGCTTCCAGCAACCGGGCCGTCCGTGCATGGGCGCGTGGCTGAGCTATGGATTGGGCAGCGCGAACCAGAACTTGCCGGCGTTCATCGTGATGATTTCAAACGGCAAGGAAAGCGACCAGCCCCTGTACACGCGTTTGTGGAGCGCCGGCTTTTTGCCTTCCGAATACCAGGGCGTCCAGTTTCGCGGCAAAGGCGACCCGGTGCTCTATCTCTCAAACCCCCCCGGCATCAGCGCTGAGACGCGGCGGCGCATGCTCGATGGTTTGGCCAGGTTGAACGCCAAGCGTTACCAGGCCTTCGCCGATCCCGAAATCAATACCCGCATCGCGCAATACGAAATGGCTTACCGGATGCAGACCTCCGTCCCGGAACTCACCGATATTTCCAGGGAATCGGAAAGTGTGCTCGAAATGTATGGCCCGGACGTGAAGAAGCCCGGCTCCTTCGCCTACAACTGTCTGCTCGCGCGCCGCATGGCCGAGCGCGGCGTGCGGTTCATCCAGCTCTACCATCGTGGCTGGGATCAGCACGGCAACCTGCCTAAACGCATCAAAGAACAATGCGAAGACACCGACCAGCCCAGCGCTGCTCTCGTCAAAGACCTCAAGCAACGCGGTCTGCTGGACGACACCCTGGTGATTTGGGGCGGGGAATTCGGGCGCACGGTCTATTGCCAGGGCAAAATTGAAAAGGACAATTACGGCCGCGATCATCATGGGCGCTGCTACTCGATTTGGATGGCGGGCGGTGGCGTTAAACCCGGTATCAGTTATGGCCGGACCGACGATTATTGCTACAATGTCGTCGAAAATCCGGTCCACATTCACGATCTCAACGCCACGATTCTGCGCTGCCTGGGCATCGACCACGAGAAGCTGACGTATCGTTTTCAGGGCCGCGATTTTCGCATCACGGACATCCACGGCGAAGTGGTCAAAGACATCCTCGCGTAAACTGTTTGACTGCCAAGACGCCAGAGGAAACCCCAAACACCGCGCTTCAAATCCACAAAATCTCCAACGTTCAACCGGCCAGGACGCCGCCAAAATTACTCTGGTCATTCTGTGGTGATTGGGGTTTGGAATTCGTAGCTTTGACATCGGGATTCGCTCGCTTGTGGACGCGCTCGTGCGCATGATGCGGCCACGGGTGATGCCCTTCCTGTTCTACGCGCTCTTCTTTTTCTCGGGCGGCGCCGGCTTGGGCTACCAGATGGTCTGGTCGAAGATGATTGCAACCGGGCTGGGGCAGGAGATGCCTGCCGTGCTCGCCGTGATCGCTGCGTTCATGGGTGGCATGGCGCTCGGTGCGTGGACGTTGGATGGAGCCATCGCCCGAAGCCGTCGTCCCGGTTGCTGGTACGGCTGGCTCGAAATTTTCATCGGCGCGGGGGGATTTTTGTCAGCGGCGCTGATCCCGCTCACGAACCAAACGGCGTTGCGTCTCATCGGTCTGGAACCGTCGCCGTTGCGCCATTGGACGGTCGCTTTCATCTTGACGTTTCTCGTGCTGCTGCCCGCGACGGCGGCGATGGGCGCGACACTGCCCGCGATGGAACGATTCGTCGCGTCCCTGACGGGGAATGGCCGCTGCGTGGGGGCGGTTTACTCGGCCAATACGCTCGGCGCAGTCGTGGGAACCCTGGGAGGCGCGTTCGTAATTTTGCCGTCGCTGGGCTTGTCGCGCAGTGTCTGGCTGCTGGCCGCCGTTAACGCCCTTTGTGGTGGCGCGGCGCTGCTGCTCGCAGCGCGGACAACCATCTCCGCGCGAACCGCCAATGCGGAGTCTTCTCGCCCCGGTTCAGCAGAGTTTGCCGGCGCGGACTCCGCTTCGTTCAGGTCGTCGCGTTTGGGCCTCACCGTCTTCGCTACCGGACTGCTTGGCATCGGCTTCGAAGCTGTTGGCGTGCGCGTCCTGTCACAAGTGTTGGAAAACACGGTTTATACTTTTGCGGCGGTGTTGGCGGTATTTCTGTTAGGCACCTCCGTCGGCGCAGTCCTTTATCAGCGGTTCGGACGGCGCTCAAATACAGAGTGGTTACTCACCGACTTGCTTTGCGCCGTTTCACTGGCCTGCATGCTCGGAGTGATGGCAACCGCGCAGGCTCAGGTGATTTACGACCGTTGTCGCGCGGCGCTCGGCGACAGCAAACTCGGTGTCCTGGCCGCGGAAATGACGGTTGCATCGGCGGTTTTGCTGATGCCTGCGATTTTCATGGGCGCGACGTTCAGCCACCTCGTGCAGGCGGCCCGCCGGAAGGACGGCGGTGTTGGCCAGGCCGCTGCGCTCAACACGTTCGGCGGCGCGTTGGCCTCGGTGTTGTTCGGTGTTTTCCTTCTTCCGCTCATCGGCTCCAAGTGGACCCTGGTTTTGATCTCGTTCGGCTACTTAATCCTGTTGCCCAGGGTCACCGGCTGGCGCTGGGGATTTCTGGCGGCGCCGGTGGTGCTGATGTTCGCGCTTCCGGCCAACCTTCAAGTCATCCAGGTTCCTCCTGGCGGCCGCGTCGTGGAATATCGCGAAGGCGTAACGGCGACCGTGGCCGTGGTCGAAGACGCCAAGGGCGACCGTGTGCTGCGCGTTGATAACCGGTTTCAAATGGGCGGAACCGCTGCGGCAGCCGCGGAATATCGTCACGCGCACATTCCATTGTTACTGCACCCGACATCGAAGCGGGCTCTCTTTCTCGGCTTGGGCACCGGCATTACGTTCGGCGCGGCATCGCTTTATCCAAACCTCCAGAGCGACGGCGTAGAACTGGTGCCCGAGATCCTCGAAGTCATGCGTGAATTCGAGCCTTACAATTTCTCGCCTGACCGCCAGCCGCGACTGAGACTTTTCACGGCCGACGCGCGTCGCTTTGTTCGCACTGTGGATTCGCACTACGACGTGATCGTGGCTGACCTGTTCCATCCCGCCCGCGACGGCGCCGGCTCACTTTACACGCTCGAACATTTCCAGGCCGTTCGCGAGCGACTCGCGCCCGGCGGCTTGTTCTGTCAATGGCTCCCGCTGCATCAACTGGATGAAGAGGTGCTTCGCCTCATAACCCGCAGCTTCCTCGGAGCGTTTCCAAACGCGCAAGCGTGGTTGCTGCGATTCAACGTGGACGCGCCGGTGATCGGGCTCGTCGGGACTGTCGGACGGCCGCATTATTCAACGCAATGGGTGGAACACCGTCTGAATCATTCGCAACTTGAATCCGAAGTGAAAAAACTCGCGCTGGCTGATTCGATCCGTCTGTTCGGCAACTTGCTCGCGGGGCCGACGGAGCTGCGTGCTTTTGCCGGCGACGCGCCTTTGAATACCGACGACCAACCGCGCGTGACGTTCGGCGCGCCGCGATTCGCTTATCGAACAACCGCCACGCCTTACGGCCGCCTGCTGGAATTGTTGAAGTTCAGCCTGCGGGACCCTCGTGAGCTGTTGGGCCTTGATTCCAGCGGTGACGCGAATCAATTCGCCGGGCGGTTAACGAAGTATATCACCGCTCGTGACGTGTATCTGAACGGCCTGGTGGACGAGGCTGAAGGCCGGCAGCCCACGGCCATCGACAGGTTTGTGGAAAGCGCGCGATTGAGCGACGATTTTACGTCCGGCTACGCCCAATGCCTGACCCTGGCCTCGGTGTTGGCGCGAACGAAGCCCGCTGAAGCGCGCGTTTTGCTTGAGCGACTGGTCGAGGCCCAGCCGTCGCGGCCGGTCGCCAAAGAAATGCTGGAGCGACTGTTCGGAAAGTGAATCCGCCGCGGGCTTAAGGCGTTCCGGCGCGAATCATTTTGCTGAACCTGCGTTGCGAGTCGAAGCGTTATCCCTGGATGAACGCGGCCCCGCCGTACAAGACGTTGTCGTATGAGGCCGGTCTGAAATGAGCCTGCCCGGTCCGCAGCCGCTTGTTTTTCCGGAAGGATGATATTTGCTGGATAAAATTTCGGAAGTGGTTTCAATAGCGCGCAGTCGTTTCACGTCCAAATCGGGAATCAAAATATGAAAAAATCAGTTCACTGTCTCTCTCTCGTGTTCTCGTTGGCTTGTGTTTTAATTCTTCCGGCGCGCGGGCTGGCCAGTGACTGGCCTCAGTGGCGCGGGCCGGACCGCACCGACGTTTCCAGGGAAACGGGCCTACTCAAGGAGTGGCCGACTGGCGGGCCGAAGCGACTTTGGCTCTACAAAAACGCCGGCAACGGCTACTCCGGTCCGGCCATTGTGAACGGCAAGCTGTTCACCATGGGCACCCGCGACGGCGCGGAAATTCTCATCGCGTTGAACGCGAATACCGGGGAGGAGCTTTGGACTGCGTCCATCGGGCCGGTGGTAAAGTTCGACCGGGGCGGGGGGCCGCGGGGGACACCCACTGTGGATGGCGATTACATATACGCTCTGGGGGGACAGGGGAACCTGATCTGCGCTGCGGTCGCCGACGGCAAGGCGGTTTGGCGAGTGGCGATGGCGGATTTAGGCGGCAAAACGCCGAACTGGGGTTACGCCGAGTCGGTGTTGGTGGACGCTGACAAAGTTGTTTGCACGCCGGGCGGCGACAAAGGCGCGATCGCCGCGCTGGACAAGACGATGGGCAAAGTCGTCTGGCAATCGAAGGAATTCACCGATCCGGCGCACTACGCTTCCATCATCGTCGCGGAGCACAGCGGCACGCGGGAATACATCCAGCTTACGCCGCAGCACGTGGTCGGAGTTTCCGCGACGGACGGCTCAGTCTTGTGGAAGTCTCCCTTTCCAGGGCGGGTCG
>QHOP01000465.1 GCA_003219345.1 Verrucomicrobiota bacterium | reverse complement strand
AATTGCACCGACGGTCGCGGCGTTGATGGCCGGAGAACTCGGACGCGATGAGAAATGGATGAAGGAACAGGTGTCGGCGTTTCAGGCGTTGGCTGATGCGTATCTGCCCCCCAAGGTGTGAAAAGTGTGGATGGAAAACATCGAACGTCCAACATCGAACTTCGAACGCCGAAGTGAGCGAGGATTCGCTCTGCCATTCGATGTTTGGTGTTGGATGTTCTTCTGGCTTCATGGAGAGCGAACACCTCCAAAAAATTGGACGTGAGTTGGGCCATGAACCCACCCCCAACCCCTCCGGAGGAGGGGAGCCGGGCACCCTTGATGAGTTCCCCTCCTGGGAGGGGCCAGGGGTGGGTCGGTTCATGGAAGGACCTCCCCGAACTTGATCGCGCCTTGCGCCCTTGAACCCCGAGAGGCCCCTCACCCGGACTTCGGCTACCCTCTCCTCCGGTGGGGGAGAGGGAAGGGGTGAGGGGGGTTCATGGGCAGGGTGGCCTCCAGGCCGGTTGAGGGGAATACGTGCGTGAACATCAGCTTGGGTGGTGGTGCCGAGTTGCGGTGCGCCAGCGAGCCCAAATTCGAGTTTTGGCTCGACAGTCCGGCAGACGAGACGTTGACTGAGTTTCGTTTCTGGTTATGCGAATCGGAGTGGTCACGCGGGGACAAGTGCAGGATTTGGACTGGGCACAGCGCCTGGGCTTCCGCTCCATGGAATGGATGGGATTTCACGACGGACCAGCCGGGCCGAACCACGCAGACTGGAAACGGTTCGCCGAAAAATTCGCTGCGGAAGCCAAAGCGCGAGACATTCGCATTTCCGCCATCGGCGCGCTTTATCAAAATCCCCTTGACCCGAAGCAAACCGAATTTGCCCGCGCCGTGTTTCGCCGCGCCATCGAGGTGGCGGCGCACATCGGCGTGAAAACCGTCGCTGGGTTTGCGGGCGCAGTCATCCAAACCGAACTGGACGAACGCGGCGGCCACGTCGTTTACAAGCCGTTTGAAAATTACCTGCCCCAGGTATTGGCGTTTTGGGAACCGCTGGCAAAGCTCGCCGCCGACCAAGGCGTGCGCGTCGCCTTCGAGAATTGCCCGCAAGGCGCGTATCATTTGCCGCTCATGAACTACAACATGCTCGGACAGCCGGCGATGTGGGAGCGGCTCTTCAACGCGACCCGGTGCGAAAACCTCGGCATCGAATGGGACGCGAGCCATTTGATCTGCCAGTTCATTGATCCCGTCGCGAATGTCCACAAGTTCGGTCGAAAAATTTTTCACGTTCACGCCAAGGACGCTTACATCAACCGCCCGTTGCTTGAGGTCTATGGCCTCTGCCATCCGGGCGTGGCCGAACATCGCTTCCCCGGCCTCGGACAGGCGAACTGGGCGGAAATCATTCACGCATTGCTGCGCGCAGGCTACGATTCCGACCTGAACATCGAAGGCCGGCACGATCCGGTGTTTCGCGACCACGAACCGAACGAAGGAACTCCGCTGGCTGCCCGTAAACTCGAAGAAGCGGGATTGCTCATTGCAAAGCGAGTGTTGGCGCAGTATAGCCCAAGTCCCGCCGAGTAGGCCGATCTGCGCCACCGCCTGCGGCTGGAAGTGGCATCGTGCCGGCATGAAAGACCGCCAAAAACGGGTGTCTCTCAACACGGTTCATTTGGTCACAATCAATAAGCACAGGGGACGCTCGATAGCCTTGATTCAAGGCGTTAGGATCCGATTCTCGCTGGGCCTCTTTGGAAGGGATGAGTGGCATAACGAAGCAAACGAAATCTCCCGCTTGATAGCACGAGGATATGAGGGCAAAGTAGGGGCGTCGTATGGAAACAAATTCTGAAAACTCCATCATTCTGGAAAAGACGAGGGAACTTTGCCAGGCGATCATCGAACAACTGGACTTCCAGACGATCCGCCAGCGAGTGGACGCTTTTCTGGCGGACGAAAGGATCAAATTGCAGTACCAGGAGTTGAGCGACCGCGGCGCGATGCTGCAGCACAAACAACAGACGGGCACGCCACTCGACATGGCGGAGATCGCGGACTTTGAAAAGCGGCGCGAAGCATTTCTGAGCAGCCCGGTGGCCCAGGGTTTCCTCGACGCCCAGCAGGCGATGCAACAGGTGCAGGAATCGGTCAACCAATACGTCACGAAGACCTTCGAACTGGGCCGAATGCCGCAACAAGAGGATTTTGACCACGGCTCGTGCGGTCATGGCTGCGGCTGCAGTCATTGATCCGCGGCCCGCACCGCGCTGCCGGCGTCTGACCGACGGCGGGGCCCGGCTGCATCATAACCCCGCAGGTCGTTTGTGAACGCCAGCCCACATGCGGAATTTCTCCTTGCCCCGTTTCTTTCGGTGGTTTAGCCATTGACCATGCCCAAGACGCTCATCACTCGCCGTCGTTTCCTTCATTCATCCGCAGTCACCACCGCCGCTCTGTTCGCCGCGCCCGCTTTGCTGCGCGCCAACTCGCTCAACGAGAAGCTCAACCTCGGCCTCATCGGCGTCGGCAATAAAGGCGCCGAGAACCTGAAGAACCTGGCCGACCAGAATGTCGTCGCGCTCTGCGACGTGGACGAAAATTTTCTCAACGCAGCTTCCCAGACGCATCCCGGCGCGAAGCAGTACCGCGACTTCAGAAAAATGCTTGAGCAACGGGACATTGACGCTGTGGTGGTGACCATTCCCGACCACAACCACGCCGTCGCCGCGATGGCCGCCATCCAGCTCGGCAAGCATGTTTACTGCGAGAAGCCGCTCACGCACGACCTCCACGAAGCGCGCCAGCTCGCCCGCGCCGCGCGCGAACACAAGGTCGCCACGCAAATGGGCAACGGCGGCCACGCCAGCGATTCGCTCCGCTCCGCCGTCGAATGGATTCAAGCCGGCGTGATCGGCCCGGTAGGCGAAGTGCACGCCTGGACGGACCGTCCAATCTGGCCGCAAGGCATCAAACGCCCCGCCGACGCGCCGCCCATCCCCAAGAACATTGACTGGGACTTGTGGATCGGCTCGGCGCCGATGCTGCCGTATCATCCGGCGTATCATCCGTTCAAATGGCGCGGCTGGTGGGATTTCGGCACGGGCGCGCTCGGCGACATGGGCTGCCATATTATTGATGCCGCGTTCTGGTCGCTCCAGCTCGGCTATCCCGAGACCGTCGAAGCCGAATCTTCGCCGGTAAACAACGAAACCGCGCCAAACTGGTCAATCGTTCGTTATCAATTCCCGGCGCGGGGCGAGTTGCCGCCGGTGAAACTGACCTGGTATGATGGCGGCAAACTTCCAGCCGGTGAGTTGCTGGATCTGGCCGTCGACGAGAAATTTCCCAAAAACGGCTCGCTGTTCGTCGGCCGGAAAGGACGACTGCTCCTGATGCAGGGAAAATCGGAACTGCTGCCGGAACATCAATGGAGAGATTTCCAGCCGCCGCCGAAGACCATTCCGCGTTCCGCCGGCCATTATGCCGAGTGGATCGCTGCATGCAAAGGCGGTCCCGCTGCGTTCTCCAACTTCAATTACGCCGGGCCGCTGACGGAATTGGTCTTGCTGGGCAACCTTGCCTTGCGCGTCGGCAGAAAAATCCAATGGGACGGCAGGGATCTTAAGGCGCGCAACGCCCCGGAAGCGGACCGATACATTCGTCGGGAATATCGCAGAGGATGGAATCTGTAGAACCCGTTCCGGGCTTTCCGCCGCACCGTAGCCGACGAGGTGACGAGGCGGATTTTCAGAATCGCTCAAGTCTTCCGTCTTGTTACGTCGGTGGCCACCCCTGAAACTTTTCCTGACGATCAGGACTTCGAGAGCCCCGGTTCATGCGCGGGAAGCCCCAGCACGCCGGCGACGACCGATACGTCGTCGGTTTCAATCCTTGCCCCCATCCGGTCCCGCAAAAGTTGAAAATAGGGGCCGTTGATCGTGTGCCCGTGAGACGAAAACAGCGCTGGTTTGCCGCTGTAAAATTCAAGGCGTAGCGGGTAAGTCTGCGAAACTCCTTCGGGCGATGGAATAATCAAGGTGGCCAGCATACGAATCCTCTCGTTCGACTGCACGAAGCGCCGACGGATTCATTATTATTTCAGGTCGCTTGAAATTCCACCGTTACTTTTTCTTCTTCTCCTTAAGCTCCTCGATCTTTTTCTTCGCCAGCGTGTAATCCTGTTTGGCCGAGTCTTCCAACAACTTCATGCCGGCGACTTCGTCCTTGTCCACGCCATCGCCCTTCAGGTAACGCAGGCCTAGCTCATACTGGGCCGAAGGCGAACCTTCCGCCGCACGCTTCTTTTGAAACTCGATCGTCTTACGGAGCGTTTCCTGTTTGGCCTTTTCCGCGTCAGCGGGCGGAGGCGGCGCGGGAACCGCCGTGTTGTTGGGGGAGGGAACCGCCGGCGGTGGCGTCGGCGCCGGCCTGGATGCGGGCGTCCCCTTGGCAGGCGACGCATTGTTCGGCGGCGGAACAATTCTGCGTGTCAATTGCCGGGCTGTTTGCGCGGATAAATTTGTGACGACCAGAAATAGAATCCAAGCCGACGAGCAGATTGCCAGGACTCTTTTCATGATGAGCAGAACGTTCCACAATCTCTGCCCGTCGGCAAGGGGAAAGCGGGTCCGTGTCCTGCTTTGGTGGCGGCTCTGCTGCTGCACCGCCGCGCGCCCCGTCAGCGGCGCACCCACCAAATCAGGACGCTGGCCGAGTCCAGGCTTGCGTTTCGCGTCGGTTGCATCGAAAAACAAATCATGCTGATCGTCCATGTCCAGGTTCATGTGAAATCGGAGTGTGTCGAGGCGTTCAGGGAGGCCACACTCGAGAACGCGCGCCACAGCGTCAAGGAACCGGGTATTGCCCGCTTTGATGTCGTCCAGCAAGCGGACCTCCCGAACCGTTTCGTGCTTGTCGAAGTC
>QHOP01000464.1:5308-10258 GCA_003219345.1 Verrucomicrobiota bacterium | reverse complement strand
CTTCGCCGCATTTACAAAGGGCATAGTCGGGCGGAACGCGGCGCGTTGTTCGCGTGGCAGGTGGCCACGCTGGAGTTGGAGGATTACGAGCGGCACGCGCTGGAACACGGCGGCGATCCGGTCAGGGGCCGACGCGTCTTTTTCGACGAAAGCGGCGTGGCCTGCGTCAAATGCCACGCGGTGGCCGGTCACGGCGGCCCCATTGGTCCCGACCTTACGCTGGTCGGCGCGCAGTTTCCGCGCAAGGACCTGATCGAGCACGTGCTGTATCCGAGCCGAGTTGTCCGCGAGGGTTACCAGCAGACCATCATTGAAACGCGGGACGGCGATAGCTTCTCCGGCTTGATGAAAGGGGAAACTGCCGAAGCGGTCACACTGCTCAATGCCAAAGGCGAGTTGCAGACGATTCCCAAAAACACGATTACCAGCCGCACCGCAAGCAGCCTCTCGCTTATGCCGGAAGGTTTGCAGTTTGGACTGTCGCTGAATCAATTCGCTGACCTGATCGCTTTTCTCGAATCGCGTCGGGCGGATCCGAGCCAGCCGGCTGCCGCCGCCGCGCCCGAAGGCTTCAGCACGCTCTTCAACGGCCGCGATCTGGCGGGCTGGCGAGAGTTGCCGGAGGGAACCAGGCGTGTTCAGGGCGCGGGGCGCCACACGTCCGAGTCCCCGCGTGCCGGACATTCAGGAACTGCGGCTCAGGAAGTCCGCCTTCCGCAACACTGGCAGGCCAGCAACGGCGCGGTCGAGCACGACGGCAAGGCAGGCGATCTTTGGACGGAAAGAGAGTTCGGCGACTTCGTTTTACGACTGGACTGGCGCTGGGCGGACGTGCCCGTGTGGGAAAGCTTTCCGCTCATCAATCAAGACGGCAACGAGGAGATCGGCGCCGACGGAAAGCCGGTCACCGAACGCGTCCTGGACGGCGGCGATAGCGGAGTTCTGCTGCGCGGACTCTACAAGGCGCAGGCGAATTTGTTCTGCTACCCGATCGGCAGCGGCGAAGTCTGGGAATATCGCACGGACCCCGCGGTGTCACCGGAGCAGCGCCGCGCTCTGACGCCGCGCAAACGGGCTGACCGGCCAGTCGGAGATTGGAACCGCATGGAAATCACGTTGCATGGCGACCGGCTGACAGTGGTGTTGAACGGAGAACAAGTCATTGCCAGCGCGCAACTGCCTGGCGTCCCCGTTCGCGGGCCGATCGGACTTCAACACGAGCACGGCCGGATCCAATTCAGGAATATTTTTGTCAAAGAACTGTAAACTGTAGAGTTTTTTGTTTTGCTTTTGGTGATAGTCCTGATAATAAATTCCACAGGCTTTGATCAGGAGTCCGCACATGAGAATGAAATCCCGCCACGCCCTTGTTGCCTGGGTTCTTGGTTTATGCCTGTCTGCCCGGGCCGCTACTTACCCCGGCAACGGCAAGAGCGGCTTTGGTGGTCCGATCGGTCAGGGCAGCTTGACCCTCACCGACGATGGCGCGATTGTTTCCGGCACTGTGACAAAGGGCGCGGGTGGCTTCAACGACGTCCTGGTGCTCTACATTGATTCCGGGTCAGGCGGGTTTTCGGACACTTCGGGATTTACTGACAGCGGGGATGGTTTGCGCAAGTCCATCTCCGGATTTGATGGCGGTACGAACCGCAGCGTCCTGACCATGCCCTCAGGGTTCCTGCCGGATTACGCGATTGCCCTGGGGCCCCTGAGCGACCGTTTTGGCGGCTTGTGGCGATTGTCCAATGGCGGGAGTCTGTCTTACCTCATCAGCGTGAACTTGAATCCCATTGGGAACGCGTCATCGCCCAGTTACACGTTTTCTTTCGATGTGGGTGAAATTGGGTTGATTCCGCGCAGCGGGCAAAGCTTCCGCCTGTTCGGCACCTACGTTTCCAACACGGGCTTTCGTTCCGATGAGGCATTGGCGGGTGACGTGAGCGGCGCGTCACAAGGCTGGAGTCCTTTCGCGGGGACGGCTGATGCGCCCTATACGATCGTCCCCGAGCCATCCAGCGCGTTGCTGTTCGGGCTGGCGGCTTTTGGCGCGGTGTTCGGCCGGCGTCGTCGGAGTTGAACGCGCTTTGTCCTCATGATAACGCCAGAGGGCGAGGTTCTTCCGTTCCCATCACCACTCGCGACCGAGCAAATCCATGTCCTCAATTGGACTTTCGGGTGGTTCTTTCCATCAGCCAGAAAACATCCGGGTTGTTCGCGGAGGCCACGTACAAATTCAGACTCCGACCCGGCTTGAGCGCCGGCATCGTCCGGGGATCCCGCCATTTCCTGATCTCGGAGTGGCCATCGACAAATGAAAGACCTCCCGCCCGGTTGTGATAACTGGCCGGAAAATCGACGATCACCCATTGATTGGGTTTATCAGCGTAACCGAACATGCCCACGACGAACTCGCCATCGTTAATACTGTCCTCCCGTTCATCCAGGAACACCCAGGTCAGGCTGGGCCCTGGATCCGCCACGTCGCTCATCTTCTTGTAAACCCGAAATCCAGGGGGACCGAAAGCCGCCGCATCCGCGCCGTCAAACCAGGCGTTCATGGAAATACTGCGAACGCGCGGCAGCGACAGCCCTTTGTAGGGGCCCGAAGTGGGTTTGACCGTGGATTTGTCGGCCGGGCACTTCCAGATGCCGGGGCTGTTTCCGCAGTAGGGCCAGAGTGGACTTTTTTTGACGTCTTTTTCGAGATCCCAATTGCTTGCGTTCCCGCCGTTAAAATCCAGGTCGCCTTCGATCCAGTTGGCGGGATTGCCCGGCGCCCAGGCCTTCGGCACCTTGTCCTGGTTGTCATCGACGTAAAGTCTCCAGGCCAACATCATCTGCTTGCCATTGTTGAGGCACATAATCCCTTGCGCCTTGGTTTTGGCTTTGGCCAACGCCGGCAACAGCAGGCCCGCCAGAATGGCGATGATGGCGATGACCACCAGCAGTTCGATCAGTGTGAAACCACTTGTGCGGCGCCAGCGCTTTTCTGAAAACCGCGAACTCCGGCGATGAGAAGGGGGTGGATTAGTGTGCATACCTACCAGGAATTCAGGCCGATTATGTCTTCATGCCGTACCGACAGCAAGCTTGATTTTATCCGCGGATTCTGCTCGTATGGGCTGCGAAGGATCATGAAATCCACTACGCGCCTCGCTCTTCTTGCGGCCTCTTGCCAGCTCACCGTCTTTTGTTCAACCCTTGCCGCCGCGCCGCTCAACGACAATTTCGCCGACGCGCTGCCGATCGATCCGCTGCCGTATTCAATTACCGGGAATCTGCAGGGCGCGACACGTGAACCTAATGAGCCGCTGGGCCCTTACTCCGACGTGGGCACAGAGTCGCTGTGGTGGTCCTTTGCGCCAACGGAGTTGGGCGTTCTCACGGTGAGCGCGCAAGCGGACCTTTGGCAGCCGCGGTTGGTGGCGTATCGCGGTTCGGTGTTGACCAACCTGGAATCGCTGGCCACAGCCGCTACCGTCCGGGTGCGGACTGATCCTGGACAGGTTTACCAGTTCCAGCTCGCGGCTGTGCTTGGCTCCGGATCCGAATTTGCCCTTGCCGCCTCGTTCACACCCGCGCCTACCAATGACCTCTTCGCCCAACGCATCCACCTTGACGGCACCAACCATACCATCAGTGCGTGGTTCCTGGATGCCTCGGTCGAACCTGGCGAGCCGCTGGCCGATCCGGCGATCACCCGCACGCTTTGGTGGTCCTGGACGGCGCCGGCCGATGGCCGCGTGGTGGTGACGCCGGCGTCGACCATGGTTCCGCCGACCGGGAAGGCTTCGGTAGCATTCTACACCGGGCCTGCCGTTGACCAGTTGACACCGTTCAGCGTCCGCGCTCCCAACACCTACGCGTACGGGCCATGGACCTTCGCGGCGACAGCCGGAACCGTTTATCATCTGCAACTCTGGCCGCAAGGCGACGGGCCTGAGCCGACCGGGTTCGACTTGGCCTTCACGATATTTAGCCCGGCGCGAAACGACAACTTCGCCCAGGCGACTGTCCTGGACTATGATCACCCCAGCACCATCGAATCGAACGTCGGCGCAACGCGAGAGCCAGGCGAGCCTTCGCAACGGGCGGGAGGCTTTAATAAGAGTATTTGGTGGCGTTGGACCGCGCCGTATAACAGCACCGGCGCTGCGGCACAAGTGGGTCTCGGAACCCTCACCAACGTGACGCTCGCTGTTTACCAGGGCGCGAGCCTCAGCACGCTTCGACTCGTCGGCAGTGGCACGGATATCGCCAGGTTCGACGCTCTCGCCACCGAAACCTATTTCATCGCCGCGGAGACGGCGGCGGACGCGGACGGCGATATCGAGCTTTCCTGTTCCGCTTGGGGTCCCAATGGCAGTCACCGCGAAATACCGGGAAACCTCGTGAAGAATCCCAGCTTCGAAGTGTTCATCACCGCGGATTGGATGGGCGGAAACGGCGGGAGACCGCTTACAATTGCTCCGGACGGGCAGAGTTATGCCTGGACCGGTGGCGAACCTCTTTCACAGGATATTCCCACAACGCCCGGCCAGTCCTATCGCCTGCGCTTTGTCTATGCGAATGAAGATCATATTGACGACGCCACGTTGCGCGTGAAATTTGGGGACGTGGAGATTGCCCTTCTCGAAGTGCCGAGATTTCAATGGTGGCGTCCCGCCGAGTTCACCCTCACTGCCGCGGCGAGCGTGTCTCGATTGGAGTTTCTCGGCGACGCGGGGCTGGTGGACCTCGACCAGGTCAGTCTGTTGTGGCTGAACGATCCGCCGACGATTGTCACCCCACCGGTAGCCGCCACAGTCTTTTCGGGTCGTCCGGCGGTTTTCCAAGCCACGATCAGTGGAGCCGAGCCGTTAAGCCTGCAATGGTATTTCAATGGCGCTCCACTCGCGGGCGCCACCGAGGCGATGCTCACTCTGCCGAGTGTCACACCCGCGGATGCCG
>QHOP01000464.1:0-5226 GCA_003219345.1 Verrucomicrobiota bacterium | reverse complement strand
TGCAAGTGGCCGCGGTCGGAACTCCTCCCCTTGGTTATCAGTGGTTTCACGACGGAGTTGCCGTGCCGGGCGCGACGTCGCCTTCGCTGGTGTTTCCGAACTTCTCCACCAATAATGCAGGCACTTACCTGGTGAAAGTGTCCAACGGAACCGAGTCGGCCACCAGCCTGCCCGCGACATTGACCTTCGCTCATGCCGCTCCCGCGAGTGGTGGACTGGTCCGGTTCGCGAATGTTTCCGAGGCGCTCGGTTCATTGACTATCTTCGCCCCCGTTTTCGACGTGGACGGCGTGACTCGGCTCAATGGTCCGGACTTCGCAGCCCAACTGTACGCGGGTGCGACACCGGAAGAACTGCGACCGGTGGGACCACCGCGCGACTTCAGCTCGGGATTCTGGCAGCCGATGACGGTCGTGTTGCCCAACGCCGCGCCGAACGCGACCGTTTTTGTCCAGGCGCGCGTGTGGGACCGTCGATCGGGTGTCACCTATGAAACGGCGCGGGCTCTCGGCGGCAAATTTGGTCGGAGCGGATTGTTGCAGATCGTCGCTGGAGAAACCCACATGCCACCCCTGCCATTCGAGGGTGCTCCCATGACCGGGTTGGTCAGCTTCAATCTCCAGGCTGGTCTGGCGAACTTTACGACCGGTCGATTGGAACTCGCCGAACACGACGACGGTGGCATACTTGTGTGGCGGCTCACGGGAGCGGCGGGTTTCCGCTATCTTATCGAACGCCAGACCGATGGCGCAAACTGGCTGCCCTTTCTAGTGCTGACGAACGCGACTGGGGCTGTTCTCTTCACCGACACGAGCGTGGGAGACGCAAAGGTCCAGCTTTACCGCGCCAGGATGCTCGATTGATGCCACGGCTGTTTTCCGTCACTTTTTCTTCGGATTCCCCCCAATCCGAAAAATGGCTCTGCATTGAGGCCGTTAACCGTAGCCGACGACGTGAGTCGGCGCTGACCATGTGAGAGTGCGTCCGCGGCTACGGGGCTCCTGGAAAAGCTTCCACGACCTCACAATCGCGCATTCGAACCATGAATCGGTCAGTCACGACAAACTTTTGTTGCATATGCAACAAAAGTTTGCACAGGCCGCGCATTGGGACCATGAACTGGATCGTCCTCGTCCTCGAAACCGAGTCGGCCAGTCGGGGACGAGGACGAGGACGAGGATGAAGGGATGGTTCATGGAGAGCGAACACCTCCAAAATCTGTTTGTTACCTCTGCCGATCGGTGCCGATTATACTCCTGAAGATGAACGGAACCGAGCTATTGGCCGCATACAAACAGAGCGGATCTGAGGACGCCTTTTCGCAACTGGTGCGCCGGTACACGAACCTGGTTTACTCGATCGCGAAGAGACGCGTGTCGAACGGACCATTGGCGGAGGAGGTGACGCAATCGGTCTTCACACGCCTAGCCGCTGCGGCCCCGAAAGTCAGAGGCGATGCCGAACTCGTCGCGTGGCTGCATCGCACCACCGTTCACGTTGCCATTGATGTCTGGCGCAGCGAAACCCGCCGTCGCACGCGCGAACAACACGCCGCCGTTATGGAACCTGTCCCAGCCGAAAGCACTCCACTCTGGGCCGAGATCGCTCCCAATCTGGACGAATCCCTTAACCAGCTTAGCGCTGCCGACCGTCACGCTGTTCTGCTGCGATTCTTTGATCAGAAACCGATGCGCGACATCGGCCGTATTCTCGGCGTGAGCGAAGACGCGGCCAAAATGCGCGTCAGCCGGGCGATTGACCGCTTGCGCACGCAACTCGCCGGCCGCGGCGTCACGTGCACTGCTGTCGCGCTTGGAATGGTTTTGGCAGAACGCTCGATTGAAGCGGCCCCAAGCCACCTCGTGGCAAGCCTTCGTTCAATCAAACTGCCCGCTTCGGCTGGCGCGGCTGGAATTGCAGGAATCCTTAGCGCGCTTCTGCACACCTCCAGATCGAAGGTCATTACCGGTGTTGTTGCTCTCTGTGTCGGAATTGGTGTGATTGCTCTCTTCCGCTCGACTGAGGCGTCGCCTCGTAATGATACGATCAAGCCAAAGGCGATCGACTCGCCGTACGTGCTGCTGAGACCTTCAGGAGCCAGAGTGCTTGTCAACCGTCCAGCAGCCAATCTGCCGGCGGTAGAAACGACGGGGACGGTGCGGTTGCGTCTTCGTGTCGTTGACGCGGAAACAGAACTGGGGCTGGCGGGAGCGAAAGTTAAGGCGGTTTACTTTTATGCGGGCGGCGTCGGTGAAGGCCACGAGCTCATGACCGACGAATACGGCAACGCTGCCGTTCCCGAATCCGACAAACCTGCCAATCACGGTATGAATCTTTTTGTCAGCGCGGAGGGTTACGTCCCGAAATCCATGCAATTCAATAGAAGCGACGCGGAATACACGATGAGGTTGGACCGCGGCCTGACGGTGAGCGGGACGGTGGTAGATGAACAAGGCCAATCGGTAGAGGGCGTGAAAATCCAGGTGCAGACGCCAGCCGTTCAAGGCAACGGACCAGACAGCGTGGATTTGCAGACGAGTGCCGTCTTCAGCGATTCCGACGGGCGCTGGCTTTGCACTTTCATTCCCGGGGTCATAGAGGAAATACGATTCGTCCTGACTCGCGACGATTACGCCGTGACGCTTCCCGTCGTTCCGGTAGGGAAAGTAGATTTGAGGAACTTGGTGCTCGTCATTGATCGCGGCTTCACGGTCACCGGACGAGTTACCGACCTCGAGGGGCAGCCCATCGCAGGGGCAGCGGTCAAAGAGTTGAACAACACCGGCTATCGGCGGCAGTCCACCCTGACGTATGCGGACGGGACTTTTGCGCTGCAAGGCCTGTTATCAGAATATGAATTCTATCGGCAAAGACCGAACGAGGCGAATGCCAACGGCACGCTCAGAATCAGAGGCATGGCGGGCATTGGGGAGCCTCACGGCGTTCGCGTGCTTGTGCAAGCAGATGGGTTTGCGCCCCAGACTCCCACGGTCCAACTGCTTGAGCCGACAAACGTTGTCAATTTCACTTTGGCCCAGGGAAATATTTTTCGCGGACGCGTGTTGGATCAAGCGGGCAACCCCATTCCTGACGCGGTGGTCAGGACCGACACGGACAACCAAGGGTTGGACAAATTCAAATGGCAGACCCGGACGGATGCGGAAGGACGCTTTGAATGGGACTCCGCGCCCGCGGAACCGGTCTTGTTCTGGTTCGAAGCCGACGGTTACAATTGGCTGCGTGACGTCCCGCTCGTGGCCGACGGAAGTGTCCACGAAATCAAGCTCGCGCAAAAAACCACGGAATAGATTCGGTCTCCCTCGTCTCGCGCACGCGGCGCCAACAAGCGGTTAAGCGGTTTTCTCGTCGAGTCCCGCAAGACGCGACCGGTCAGCTTCCCCTTCCCGTTCACTCTCGAACAAGTCGTCGCGTTCATCCACGATAACGTCAGCCCGGCGCGAAGCAAAGGGGACTTGCTTGTTCAACAGACTTGCAGCGCCCGGCCCACTGCCGGTAGCTTCGCGGCGTGCTCCACCGTTCCAGCCAGCGCATCCTCCTCTGCGGCTTGCTGTTTTCGTTTGGAAGCGTCGCTTTTGCGGCTGAGCCCTGGACGGACCCGCGTCTGTCCATCATCAATGGTCTCGCGCTCTGGTTCGATGTCTCGCGCCAAAACGCCGCGCGCGGCGCCGCGAGCCTCGCGCCGCTGCAATCGTGGAACGACGCGCCCGATATCCTGCTCGACGGTTCGGGTGAGCGGCGCCATTTGATTCAGCCGGTTTTCAGTGCCCGGCCGCGGTTCCGACAGGAATTCAACGGCGCGATGCTTTCCTTTGACGGCCTTGATGATTTCCTCGCCGTCAGCGGACCAGGCAACTCTTTCGCAGAGGCGACGCTTGTGGTCGTTGCCGCGCCGCGCACCAATGGCGGCTTCAGGGCTCTGGCGTCGTTCAATGCCGCCGGCCGGAATGATTATACTTCCGGGCTGAATCTCGACTTCGGCGCAGCGCCGGCTGGCACGCTCGCGCGTGTGAACGCCGAGGGCGCCGGATTCAATGGCGAGTTCAACCTGCTCACGGCGCCGCAACCGCTCGGTCGCTGGCATATCTTCACTCTCGTTGCGGGTCGCGGGTCGCGCGGCGTGAAACTGTTCCTCGACGGCCAACCGCAGGGCGCGCGCGATCGCGCTGGAGATTCTGTCCTCCGTTTCGATGACTTCACTCTGGGCGCAAGGCGTTATTCGAACACACCGGATCGTCCGCATGTGCAGGGTTTTTTCGGCGGAGAGCTCACCGAGACGTTGGCGTTTGATCGTGCTTTGCCCGACGCCGAACGTCAGGCGGTCGAGCGTTACCTTGATGCCAAATACGGCGCGCTGTTGCACGGGCTTGGCGGTGGGCCGGTGCGTGAAGGCGCGGTGCCACTGTTGACGGTTTCCAATCCGCCGCCGGTGCAGGTGTTCGTGCCGGGGTTCAGCGCGCGCGAACTGCCCGTGGAACTGAACAACGTCAACAACGTCCGTTATCGCGCCGACGGCAAACTCGTCGCGGTCGGCTACGACGGCCGCCTCTGGCTGTTGAGCGACTCCGACGGCGACGGACTGGAGGACAAGGTCGAGTCGTTCTGGGAGAAGCAGACTTTGCGCGCCCCGATTGGCGCGGCATTGACGCCGCCCGGCTACGCGCGCGGCAACGGCGTGTTCATCGCCGCGAAAGAAAAGCTGGCGTTGATCGTGGACACCAACGGAGACGATCGTGCCGACGCTGAGATCACCGTGGCGACCTGGACCGAACGCAGCGAACAGCAAGGTGTGGACGCGCTCGGCGTTGCTGTGGCTCCGGACGGCAGCATTTACTTCAGCCTGGGCACGGCGAGTTTTACTGAGCCTTACCTGATCGACAAAGCCACCGGCCTGGCGCGTTACCGCACAACAATGGAACGCGGAACGATTCAGCGAGTCAGCCCGGATTTCTCGAAGCGCGAGACGGTGTGCACGGGCATCCGCTTCGCGGTCGGCCTCGCGTTCAACCGTTACGGCGACCTTTTTTGCACCGACCAGGAAGGCGCCACGTGGGTGCCCAACGGCAATCCGTTCGATGAACTGTTGCACATTCAGCTTGGGCGCCATTACGGATTTCCACCGCGGCATCCACGACATTTGCCCGACGTGATCGATGAGCCAAGTCTGTTCGATTACACGCCGCAGCATCAGAGCACGTGTGGGTTGTG
>QHOP01000463.1 GCA_003219345.1 Verrucomicrobiota bacterium | reverse complement strand
CCGCTATCGAACATACGCGCCTCAGATTCCGCACGAGGAGCCTAAGCGTTCGATAGGACTATCCTTGGCTATGGCAACATTCGTGCCCGATAGAATCGTTGTTGATAACTGGCCGCCTGCGGGTCGGCGATCAACGTATGAAAAGTCGTCGCGGACAGATTGGTGAGAACACTCCATGAGCTCAGGTCTCCCGAAACGTCGATTTGGTATGTGCTGCCAGCCTCGCCATAGACATCAATAGTGAACTGGCCATCGCTTTGCAGGGTTGGTGAGAAGAGCGTCGGGGGAAAGACGAACGGCAGACCGGCGTTGGCGGTGTGGCGTGGATCGTGCCGGAACATCGGCCAAGAAGACCTCGCCAGGCCGCTCGAAGTTTTCAGCGCATACACCTTGTTGCTTCCGCACACGTAAAGGGTGCCGTCGAGCGTCAATGCTGGCGAAGCGCCGAACACTCCAACACCGATTGGAAAGACCCATTTTACCGCTCCATCAGGATACAAGGCGAACACATTGCCTGACACCGGCCCAAAGTAGATCGTGCCATCCGCACTAATGGCAGGCGAACTCGCCACCGGAACGTCGGTCGCAAATTCCCACTTCTCGCTGCCGTCCGGGTTGATCGCGTAGAGCCTCCCGTCGCCTGAGCCAACATAGATCGTTCCATCCAGACCGATCGCTGGCGATGACTCGATTGCGCCTTTAGTGGCGAACGACCACTTGTTTGTGCCGGTCGGACTGAGGGCATATAGCCTCCCATCCGATGAGCCGACATAGATCGTTCCATCCGAACCAATCGCCGGAGAAGAGTCCACCGCGCCTGCGGTTGGGTAAGTCCAACGACTCGCTCCCAGCGTGGTTTTTGCATAGAGCCTGCCATCCGGCGCACCGACGTAAATCGTCCCGTCTGCCGCTACAGCAGCAGACGATTCAATCCAGCCACCGCCTGCCGTGCGCACCCATCTCCCATTGCCATTTGGCAAATAGGCGTAGAGCGAGCCGTTCTGCGTCCCCTCGTAGATGGTTTCATCAGCTCCCAGCGCCGGTGAACAATCCAGAGAACTGATTGACCTAGCCCATGCATTGGAGCCATTCGCTTTGAGGGCGTAGAACTTGCCGTCCCGCGAAGAAAAGTAGATTTGGTCACTCACTCCAACAGACGGACTGGAAACAACGGGCGAGGGTGTGAGAAACGACCATTTGTTCGATCCGTTGGAATCAAGCGCGTAAAGTCTTCCGTCAACCGATCCAACGTAGATCGTGCCGTCCCTTCCCAAAGCTGGAGGGCAACTGATTCCACTCCTGGTTGCAAATTCCCACAACTTTTCCGGCCTAGCCCCAAAGACGGTCAGGCTGGCCGGTGGGCTGAGCACCGAGCTGAGCGGATTACTGACCCGCACGGTGTAAGCGCCCGTGTCAGTGAACTGGACGTTCGTAATGGACAATGTTGCGTTGGTCTGCGCCAAAATCGGTGTGCCGTGAAAGGACCACTGGTAATTCAAATCAACAGAGCCAGCGGCCCTTACCGCAAACATCGCGTTGTCGCCCACGGCAGCGTATTGGTTTTGCGGGCCAACAGTGATGACCGGCGGTATCGGGCCGACGTAAACGGCTACGTTATCGAGTCCCCAACCCTCGTCTGCCACAGCTTGCAGTCCCACGCCCGCGAAATTCAAGACCACCGAGGACGCGGTATGGGGAAAGGAGAACGCCAGGTGATAAACGGAATCCAACGAACGACCGCTCCAGGAGTAGCCTAGCGTGTTATTTTCGACTGCCCCGGTTCGTCCGTCGTGTAAACCGGAGCCGGTGTCGTCTGGGTAGGACTGAGCCGAGTTTTTATTTATTAAAAACGTGTTCAGGAAACTTGCTCGCACGAGAGTCGGCCCTCCGGCTATACTTAACGTCCATACATCCGGCCCATTGTCCGAATCCCCAATACCGTCCCATGTGAGCAGGATGAACAAGTCAAATGCGAGAGCGACTTCGGCGTGGGGCGGCAGATTGGTCAGGGTCAGCGAGGTTGTGCCAGTCGCGAATGGCCCAAGAAATCGGCGAGCGCCGTTGGGTGTAACGCTGGTGGAGCGCAACGACCACTCCGAGCCGGGAGTCGCCGTGAAATTGTTCGTGTAAACCAGTTGGCCGAAAGCGCTGGGAGAGTTCAGGGCAAGAACAGCCGCGAACACGAATAAACGTCCGATTATCACACCACTTGTTTCGGAAACGTTCTTCCATTGATTGGAATTGCCGCAGCGAAAACATTGCAGCAGAAGTACGCCCGGTGCTGCCTGCCAGTCGATGGGCGTGGTGCATACAGGACAATGCGATGCGCCCATGTTCGCAACGGATTTGGTCACTTGTTGAATCTCGGCCGTCGTCCAGGGGCGAAAGCGGTGCCGTTGCGGGTCATCGCCGCGCCGAAGTTCCTTTCGCTTCCCGCAGACCGCGCACTCGGCGCGCAAATCGTAATCGCCGCCGTGGAGTTTGCGCAGCTTGAACTTGAGCGGCACGGCATCGTCAGGACATCTGACGAGCCGGTCCTGCCAAAACTGCTCCACGATCCGATGCGTTTGTTCTGTTGACCAGGACATGACTCAATTTGGATTCGTTGCTCCCCAATCCCGTTCGTGTGGGAATTGCGAACTGCACTGTTGGACTGCAAGCGCGGTGCGTCTGTTCAATTTGCTTGACCGGCCAAAGCGACTGCGATTGGCTGCCGTCAAGGTACGCCACATGCCTTCACGTTACGTTACGAGCGTTTTCATTCCACTTGCGCTTCTTTGTCTGCCGCTGCCGCGGTTGCGGGCCGCTGGTGTGACGCTCATCACCCACGGATTCTCCGGCAACGTCACCGACTGGATCATCCCGATGGCCCAAAAGATTCCAGCGTATTACCGGTTTCCCGGAACCAACTTCTCCTGTTACGAAATCTATTTCATTCAGGACGGCCAAGGCAACTACGTGCCGACGCAAAGCCGCATTGGAGGCGTACTGCCAACGAACGCCGAGTCCGGCGAAATCATTGTTAAATTCGACTGGTCGCAACTGGCGGGCAGCGTGTTCGGCGGCGCGCCTTACAGCACTACAGATGTTGCTCCGGCGTTCGCGTCCGCCCTGCTGTCGACCAACTTCATTCCTGAACTGGGCGGCAGGGCATTGGTCGAACTGCCGCTACATCTGATCGGGCACAGCCGGGGCGGTTCCATGATGTGCGAGATCACCCGCCTGCTCGGCGCGCAGGGCGTCTGGGTCGATCATTTGACCACCCTCGATCCGCACCCGCTGAACAACGACGGCTTCGACGATCGGCCCACTACGTTTACCGTGGATGGCCCGGCCCGCGTCTATGCCAACGTTTTGTTTGCCGACAACTATTACCAGCAGAACTCGTCCTTCTTTGGGATCGACCCGAGTGGCGAACTGCTGGCTGGCGCTTACAACCGGTATCTAAGCAACCTGTCCGGCGGATACAGCCAGTCCCACAGCGACGTGCATCTGTGGTATCACGGCACGATTGATCTGGTGACTCCCGCGACCGACACCCAGGCGAACATCACCGCCACGGAACGCCAGCTTTGGTGGACGACTTACGAATCAGGCGGCGTGGATGCAGGGTTCTATTGGAGCTTGATCGGACACGGAAACCGGCTGAGTAACGACGAACCGGCTGGCGCTGGCGCGGGACAGGCTCGCGACGGATACAACAAGGTTTGGGACTTCGGCGCGGGGCTTGCCTCCAACCGCCAACCTTTGCCGGCCAACAACGGAACCTGGCCCAATCTCATCCAGTTCAATCTGCTCACAACGAACACGTTGACGGTGGGCGCGACGAACCTGATGAAATTCTATTACCAATATGGGCCGGACACCAACACCACTGCGAAAGTGCAGGTGTTCCTGGACAACGACCTCGATCCGATCAATGGAGATGTCGATGAAGTTTACCAGCAGACCGTGCCGGGGACGGGCACCAACGTCGTGAACGTCATCACGTTCGAGTGGGCCTCAAATCCGACCACCGTTGTGCCGGGGACGTATGCCATCTACGCGCGGATCAGTGCTGGTGGGAAAGGCCGTTATCTGTACGCGCCGGAAATATTGACCCTCACGCCGAGTCTGATGCCGCCTTTATTGACTTCTCCGGCCAACTATAACGGTCAGGTGCAGTTCGCCGTCAATGGATTCACCGGTCAGAAGGTCATTGTGCAGGCATCAACCAATCTGGCTGCCTGGGATTCCATTGGAACGAACACGCTTGCTGGAAGGACAGGGAGCTTCGTGGACGTGCAGGCAGCCAACTACGCCCGGCGGTTCTATCGTGCAGTGCTCGCACCATGAATCGTGCGATCTATAGGGAATGATCCAATGGTTTTGGAGTTGGAAATGCGACGAGTGCGGACATCTTTACACACCGCGGCCATGAACCATGAAATCTGAAACAATCATCCCGATCATGTCCGTTGCACTAAGAATCGGACAGCCGTGCGTTCAAACGCACACCCCTTTCGATATTATGCGGCATGAGATGTGCGGTTTGGCAGCTATGAACGATGAGTCACGCAAATGTTCCGTGTGCGGTGGGACGATGAATCGGGTGAAAGCGTTGCCGAACAAATCAGTGCGGTTCAGATGCACATGCGGTCACAGTGAAGATTTGAAGGATAACACGCCATCGCACCGCGACAACGCACAGGAGCCTCTCGTCCTCGAAGGCTTCCAGGAGCTTCCGTAAAGTCCGCTTGAAAGCTGTCCTGACTGGTTCGCGGCCTACTGTCCACCTGACGCAGGATCGAGCCAGGGCGTGTTGGTGTAGTACCAGAAACCCTTCATGCTCTCGACGTGGCCATCGGCAAAGCCGTTATTACTCCGTCCATTGTGGCGAAGTTGAGGACCGCACCAGTTCGGATTATCGCCGATGACGCAGCTCGGGCAATCTCCTGTTTGCGGATCTCCCAGCATCCAGGCCCCTAGTTTGGGAAACGAGGAAGGAGTGACGGCGGGATTCTTCCTCGGATCAGGTCTCGTGCCGGAGTCGGTGATGAAGACGGTCCGGGCAGGATTCCTGACATTGACTTCGGGCACATGATGATACGCCACGTAAAGGCTCAACTCTCCGCAGAGTGCATGGTTAACGGCGTAGTCGGAGACGGTAGGGGCGTTCACCGGAATTCCATCCCACCTGTCTAAATCCAGCGGCTTTCCCTTGCGCGACGGACAGAGGAGGATGTTGGTGGTGCTGAGATAGGGTTGGAGCAACTGAAACCAGGTGATCAGGCCCTTTGTGTAAGGCGGAAACAGGTAGGACACGACATGTTCTCCTTTGTTGTCATCGGTGTACATCTTGCCAGCCAAAATAAGTTGTCTGACGTTGCTGGTACATTTGATCGCCTGCGCCTGTTGCTTGGATTTTGCCAAAGCCGGGAGGAGCAATCCCGCCAGGATGGCGATGATGGCGATCACGACCAACAATTCAATCAAGGTAAAGGCGCAGGAGATTTGAGAATTGTTTCTCGTACGAGGAGATCGAAATGATTTCATAAACGGAGTTAAGTCTATTGGCGAGTTGGTGAGTTCATTGGCTTACCAGTTTTACTTTCAGGTCCTTAGGCACTCGCATCTTCCACTTGCAATAGTCGCGCAGTGCAGCCGTGAGCGCCGCGAGATCTATGTGCCCATTGACGACGAACACTTGAGACTCCGCTGGCGGAATAAAGCCCGGAGTTCCCGGTTTGTTCATTGCGCTGACCGGCGCGGCAGAGGTGGCATGGTTGCCGTCCCTTGGGGTGGAGGATGTTCCCGCATTCCTGCCACAGCCCGAGAACGCCAAGGCGGCTAAAAAGGGGAGAAATAGTCCGGTTAAATAAAGAAGTGCTGTGGCCGCGACGAGTGTGAGTTCAGAACATTTCGATGTCATTCTCGACTTCATCAGGATAAATAATTTTGGCCGCTCTTCGCGGCAAAAGCAATCGCTTATGTCATACCGCGCAGATAATCCCGCCCGACGTCTCTCTGTGTCTGCTAGGGTGGAGGTGTTAGCAGCAGGCGTTAGCAGTTTGATCGTTTCACGATGCCTAGAATGCCTGATTTAATTGGATATTATTGAGATTGGAGCGGGTGAAGGGGATCGAACCCTCGTCTCAGGCTTGGGAAGCCCACGTTCTACCATTGAACCACACCCGCGTCCGGTGGGTTGTAGCAGGGTCTAACTCGCCTTGCAACTGTGCTGAACCATAGCCGACGACGTGAGTTGGCGTTGACCACTTAAGAGTGCGCGGACTGACGTCCGGGCTGCGCGGTTCATGGGAGAAGCGGCCGAGCGCTCCGATTGCAAAAACCACGGTCAAAACTGCACCATTTTTTTGAGCTGCCTGGCGCGTTGCTCGATGGCGGCGCGCGTCACCGTGGTCGTGCGTGTCAAACCGAAGCCCTCGCAACAAAATGAAGCCACCACGCTGCCGTAAATCATGCCCCGTTTCAAATGAGCTTCAGGCGCGCCTTTGCGGCCGGCGAGATAGCCCATGAGGGCGCCAACGAAGGAATCGCCTGCACCAGTGGGGTCAACAACTTTGTTCAGCGGAAACGCGGGCGAGATAAACATGCCGGTCGGTGAGGAGAGGAGAGCGCCGTGCTCCCCTTTTTTCACGATCACATATTTCGGCCCCAGGCGGTGGATTTTCTTCGCGGCGGCGATGACATTGTCTTCTTTAGTCAATTGACGCGCTTCGCTGTCGTTGAGCACCAGGGCATCCACGCGCCGAAGCAGTTTCAGCAGGTCGTCCAGGGCGATGTTGAGCCAAAGGTCCATCGTGTCCGCGACGACGAATTTTGGGCGGCGCATCTGGTTGAGCACATGATGCTGCAACGCAGGCGCAATGTTGGCCAGCAACACGAATGGTGTTTGCCGATGCGCCTCGGGCAAATTCGGGATGAAAGTTTCAAACACGCCCAACTCAGTCGTCAGCGTCCGGCGATTGTTCATATTGGCTTCGTACTCGCCGGCCCAGTGGAACGTTTTTCCCGGCGCAACTTGCAGTCCGGCAAGGTCGATGCCGTGACGGCGGTAAAGTCGGACATAGCGCTTCGGGAAATCGTCGCCGACGATGCCGACCAGCTTGACCGGCGCGAAGAAACTGGCGGCGACCGCCGCATGGCTGGCTGAACCGCCGAGCAGGCGCGGATTTTCGCCGTAAGGCGTTTTGATGGAGTCAAGCGCGGTGGAACCAACCACGAGAACGCTCATGTGTTCGCTAATTCGTTGAGTTCGTCAAATCGTTGAATCGTTGCGTCGTTAAAGGGTTGGGACGCCGTGGGGGCGTCGTTCCGTTTAAAGCGGTGCGGAAAGTAGGCGGTTCTTAAATTTCTGGCAAGCCTCGACGATGTCGGGCGCATTTAAAATCGCCGAAACAGCGCAAACCCGGCGGGCGCCGGCCGCGAGAACGCCGTCGAGGTTTTCCAGGTTGATGCCACCAATGGCGAACCACGGAATTTTCACGGCGGTCGCCGCCCAACGGACGTAATCGAGTGTGACTGGCCGTGCGGTTGGCTTGGTTGCGGTGGTGTAAACCGGACCGATGGCAATGTATTCCGCGCCCGCAGCGATAGCCCGTTTGGCCTGGACAGGGGCATGCGTGCTCAGGCCGATTTTGAGCGAAGGGACTGCGGTCGGCAGTTGTGAGACGTGCGCGTAGCCCGCATCGAAGAAGTCTTCCTGGCCCAGATGGCAGCAGGCTGCGCCGACTTCGGCTGCAATTTGCGGATGGTCATTGATGACCAGCCAGACACCGGCCTTTGCCGTGATGGGGAAAATCGTTTCGGCCATCCGGCGGATTTCGTCCGGCGACGAATTTTTTGCGCGCAGTTGGATGAGGTCGGAACCGCCATCGCAAAGTTGTTGAGCGACCTCTGGCGGAGTTCGGCTGCGGAGGTAGGCAGTATCGACGAAGGTGTAAAGCCGGCATTCAGAAAGCGGTTTCATGACGGCAAGCCGACGGCACGAAAGAGCCAGGCCGTCAGGCCTTCTCCTCGATCAACTCGCGTCGGGCGCCGCCAAGGAGTTGATCAACGAAGTTGGTGGAGTAAACGCCGCGGCGAAAGTTCGGGTCCTGCAGAATGGCCTGCTCGAAGGGGATGGTCGTTTTGACGCCGGTGATCATGTATTCGCCGAGCGCGCGGCTCATTTTGTCCATGGCTTCGCGGCGATCTTTGCCGGACGAGATGAGTTTGGAGATCAGGGAGTCGTATGTGGGCGGGATCGTGTAACCGGCGTAAACATGGCTGTCCACGCGCACGCCACGTCCGCCGGGCTGGTAATACATTTCGATCCGGCCGGGACAGGGGCGGAAGTCATCGAAGGGATCTTCGGCGTTGATGCGGCACTCGATGGCATGGCCTTTGAAGGTGAGGTCGTTTTGCGAAAGTTTGAGCGGCTCGCCCATCGCGATAAGAATCTGCTGTTTGACGAGGTCCACGCCGGTGACTTCTTCGGTGATCGGGTGCTCGACTTGAATGCGCTTGTTGACTTCGAGGAAGTAAAAGTGACCGTTGTCGTCCACGATGAACTCGACGGTGCCGGCGTTGGTGTAATGCGCCACTTCGGCAATGCGAATAGCGGCTTTGCCCATTTTTTTGCGCAAGTCTTTGAATTTGTTTTCGATCAGTGGCGACGGCGTTTCTTCGACAATCTTCTGGTTGCGCCGTTGAATCGAGCAGTCGCGTTCGCCCAGATGGATGATATTGCCACGATTATCGGCGAGGATTTGAAACTCGATGTGGTGGGGTTTTTCGATGAGTTTCTCGATGTAAACACCGGAGTTGCCGAACGCTTTTTCAGCTTCGCTGCGAGCGGTATGGTAGCCTTTGACCAGAGAGATGTCGTTATGAGCGGGGCGCATCCCGCGACCGCCGCCGCCGGCAATCGCTTTGATCATCACCGGATAACCGATCCGTTTGGCGGTCGCAATGGCCTCCTGCTCGTTCTCCACCATCCCTTCGGAGCCGGGCGGCGGGGGGACACCCGCTTTCTTCGCCAGCGTGCGGCTGACCGCTTTGTCCTGAAGCGCATTCATGGCGCGAGAGCTGGGGCCGATGAAGCGAATGTTGCAGTTCTCGCAGACATCGGCGAAGTGGGCGTTTTCCGACAAAAACCCGTAACCACCGTGAATGGCGTCGACGTCGGTGATTTCCGCGGCGCTGATGATGCGGTCGATGCGCAAGTAGCTTTCGCTGCTGGGAGCTTTGCCGATGCAAATGGCTTCGTCCGCGAGTTGCACGTGCATGGAATTGGCGTCCACCTCGGAATAGACGGCGACGGTGCGGATGTTCAGCTCCTTGCAGGCACGAATGATGCGAACGGCGATTTCGCCGCGGTTCGCTATCAGAATTTTCTCAAACATGTGACCAATGTGTTTCGGGCGGCGCGGCAAAGGAGGTTGCCGGTCGTTTCCGGCTGTCCGGCGAAGGTCAGGTTGGTCGAATCTTGAACAGAGGCTGGCCGAACTCGACCGGCTTGGCGTTTTCGACCAGGATCTGAGTCACTACGCCTTTGACTTCGGCCTTGATTTCGTTCATGACCTTCATCGCCTCGATGATGCACACCACTGCCTCCAGGTTTACCTCGGAGCCGATTTCGACATAAGGGGCTGATTCCGGGGAGGGCGCGCGGTAGAAGGTGCCAATCATCGGGGATTTGATTTCCAGCTCTCCTTTTCCGCCCGAGGAAGGCGGTAACGAGGCAGGCGCGGTGCCGGGTGGAACTGACGCGACCGGCGACAGAGGAGTAGCCAGCGGTGCTTCCTCATATTGAACGGGAGCCGGGCCGCCATTCGAACCGCGCTTTAGTTTGATCTTGAAGTCCTGCCGCTCCAGTTCGAACTCCGCAATGGAGTTCTTCTTCATCAAGTCGATGATGGCTTTGATGTCTTTTAAATCCACGGAGTGCTCCCATTAAGAATGCCCAGTGGCCCGAATCTTAAGCGTTTAACAGTCATTAAGCAAAAGAGCAGCAGCCGGTGATTCGACTCTGCTCGAGCTGGGTTCTGAATTGGCGGTGAGACTAAACCTGGTATGAATAGGCGTCAAGCCGAGATTCCGTGACCGGAAAACGGGTGAAAAACGGGCGGAAATGCCCGTTTACTACCGCCCGTTAATGTTAACGGCGGCTTCCAAGGCCAAAATGTAGGAATTGGTCCCAAAGCCGGTGATTTGCCCGACACAAACCGGGGCGATCAGTGATTTTTGACGGAACCTCTCCCGTGCGTGGACGTTCGACAAATGCACTTCGATGGTGGGGATGCCGACCGCTGCGATGGCGTCGCGCAACGCAATGCTGGTATGGGTGTACGCTGCGGCATTCAAAACGATCACGTCGAACTTGCCCCTCGCCTCCTGAATCCAGCTCACCAGTTCGCCTTCCAAATTACTCTGCCTGAATTCGATCTTTGAGCCGAGGTTTGCCGCGCGCTTCCGCACTTCAGCTTCTACCTCCGCCAAGGTCGTCCGGCCGTAAACTTCCCGCTCGCGCCGGCCGAGCAGATTCAAGTTTGGCCCGTTGAGAAAAAGAATTCTCATTGAGGCGGGGAGGCTAGTGCGTCAACCTGGCGTTGTCGATTTCAATTCGACTCCCAACAGCCAGCCAAAAAAAAGAAAGGCCGGCCAGGCCAGGGCCGGGATGTATAGGCCAAATTCAACGACACCTTGGATCGACCACCCTAACAAGCCAAGCCACACACAGAACTGGACCGGATCGGGATTGGAGAGGCCTGTTCCAGGAAATTGTTGTGAACCAGCCTGGTCATTTCCGATTGCGGCGCCTTGATTTGTTTGTATGGAATGGAAAATGTTCCTGGTCCGGTCCCAAAAACCGGATGCGCCCTGGTGATTTGCCAGGCTGCTCGCCAGTAATCGAACCGGGCGGTGACGCTCGTTGCGCCGCGCCGAAAATAATCGGAAAACTTCACAAAGAAGCCAGCCAGTCCCGCTATTAATGCCAATGCGACAATCGCCAGTTTGACCTGCCGATGGAGCGGCAAGCGGAACACAGCCACCAAGCCAATTGCTAAGAGGATGATCCAGCCCGACTTGGAGCCAGACCAATATAGACAAGCCAAACCCGCATAACCGAGCAGTCCGACCAGCACTCCGCGGGGTATGTTCGCCAGCCGCGCGGTCATCCTGAACACCCGGGCCACCAACATTGGCAGGAACAGAAGAATCGCTCCAGCCAGCGCGTTCGGATAAACCAGCGTGGAAAAGATGCGAGTACTGGCGACACGTTTGAGGTATTCTGGCGACAACTGACGCCAGTCAGGCTGTTGGTAGATCATTTGCAGGGTTGATTCCAGCCCCCCGAAATGCTGACCAAAACCCATCCAAAGCATCCAGACGAACCCGGCCAGAAGCAGCATCCAGAACCAGGCCATCTGTTCGACCCGGCTCAACGCGATCAAACCGAGATAAAAGCAAACGATGCAGGCGGTAAAATGCAGCATCGTTGCTCGGGTCAGCGCGGCGTCAACTGTTTGTGTCGCAGCCAAAAGCTGCCAGCCCCACCAGATCAGCGGCAGAATGACCGGCCAGCGCGGCGCCGTAATGTTGCAGCGGATGAGGGTTGCGCCAGCGATCGCCAAACCGGCCAGCATCCAGTAGCCCCACCCGACCGGCCAGGAGTTGAAGACCCACTCCCAGAAACCGTCCGGAGGTTCGACGAGTTGGTCCAGGATAACCGGATTGCCAAATTTGAGCAGCGTCAGACCGAGCCATGCGCCCGTGAAGCCGGCAAACATTTTTGGCCAGACGCCATTCTTTGACGTTTGGGCTGAAGGTTTTGCTGGCATGGGAAAGTCGCGTTGCCAAGCCGTCGCTGTTTGCGGCTATTGCAGCTCAATGAGCCGAGGCACCTCCGCTCATGAGATTGTGTTACAAGTTCAACTTCAACAGGCCGACTTCCAGGGCGAGCGTTTCCTGAACGTTGGTATGGAGCAGCCGTTGGGTCTGTTCCAGCACTTGAAGGTTCTGCCGGGCCTCCTTCGGAGAGATTCTTTTCGCCACGGCGGCCGCGGTTTTCCTCAATTGCGGAAAACTGAGCAGGTCGGCAGGCACGGCCAATGTTTGCAACCACACGTCGCGAAACCACCACTGCAGGCCGGCGAGCAAACCAGTCCGGTGCCGACGATACTCCGCCTCAATGGCAGCCGACAGTTCTTCTTCCCATTGTTCGCGCAGCCTGGAATCGACATCCTGGTAACGCTCCAGCGGCGAGCGTGAGGCGAGCGTCTTTTCAATCTCAGTTTTGGTCTGGACGAGGCGCGCCATCAAGGTTCCGAGCAGAGCATATCGGCTTAACAATCCTTTCTGTTCACTCGAGGCAGCTTCGCCAAAGGTCGTCAGCCAGCCGATCTGCGCTTTGTCGAACCTCGATCCGCTTTCGCCGCCAAAATTCAGCCGCAGGCACCGCGAGAGTATCGTTTCCAAAATGCGTTCTGGCTCGGTTGAAAGCAGGATGAGGACCGAACGCGGAGGTGGTTCCTCCAGTGTTTTCAAAAACGCGTTGGCCGCCTGGACGTTCAGACGGTCGGCACCGACGATGACGGCCACTTTAAATTGCGCCTCGGTTGGCTTAAGATGCACTTGCTCCATCAAGTCGCGCAGCTGGTCGATGGTGATGATGCGCAGCTTCGATTCCGGCCGGACCCGGTGGACATCGGGATGGAGCGATTCACCGATTCTGAGACAACTGGAGCAGCGGTCGCAACTGTCGAGCGCGTTGTCGGACTCGCTTTTTCGCGGTTGCTGGCAATTCAGCGTTTTGGCCAGCGTCTGTGCCATCGCCTCCAATTCATCGATGTCACCGCCGGTAAAAAGGTAAGCGTGGGCCAACCGGCCTCGGTCCAGACTGCGCTGCAACAGTTGAACGACCTGCTGTTGTTCGGGAAAATCGGCGAACGACATGGGGGTCTTATAGCGGATCGACCGAACCAAGTCACAACGAAATTCGGTGGTGGTTTGGTCACAGCGGCAGGGTAATGCCGATCGTCGTCCCGCGGCCGGGATTGGATTTGATCTCAATTCGGCCGCGATGCGCTTCGCAGATGCGGGCCACGATGGCCAGGCCCAAACCGCTTCCCTTTCGCTTGGTTGTTTTGATCAGCGCGGTGAAAGCCCGCGCGCGTTGTTCCTTCGTCATGCCCTGACCGGTGTCTTTGAACTCGACAACAACGTGGGTGGGTTTGCCGCTGCCTTCGGAGGCGGACAAGGTGCGCGAAACGATCGTCAGTTGGCCGCCGTTCGGCATGGCTTCCACCGCGTTGAGGATGAGATTGAGGAAGGCTTGCTCCAGTTGCGTCGCGTCCGCCATGACGGGCGGCAATTCGGATTCGAGCTTGTGGGCGAGTTGAATGTTTTGCTGGGTGAGCTTGTGCCGCGTCAGCAGGCCAAGCTCTTCGATCAACTCGTTCAACCTGACGGGCACAAACTCCGGCTCCGCCGTTCGGGCAAAGTCGAGGATTTGTTCCACGATTTTATTCAGGTGCTCCATCTTCTCTCCCATCATTTCCGCGTCCCTGGCCCGCGGATCGCCCTTCAGAAACTTCAAGTCGAGCGAGTGGTACAGCATTTTCATTACGGTCAAGGGATTGCGGATTTCGTGCGCGACCTCGGCCGCGAGGAGACCGAGCGCGGAGAGTTTTTCGTTCTGCCGCATCTGCTCCTCAACATCGACAATCCGCTCGTAGAGCCGCGCCTTTTCGATAGCGATGGCGGACAAATCGGCGAGCGCGAAAAGAATGCGAATCTCTTCATTGGAAAAAACGTGGGGCTTGCCGGTATAGACGCTCAGCGCGCCGATGGCTTGTCCGCCGAAGACCAGCGGCACGCTCAGCAATGAAATCAATCCTTCGCGCCGGGCAATTTCGACGTTTTGGTAGCGGCTGGAAGTCTGCACGTTTTCGACCTGGATCGGTTTTTTGCGGCGCAAGACAATGCCGAGCAGGCTCTCGGCGACGCTGAGTCGCGGTTTGTTGAGATAAGCCTCGCCGGCGCCACAGCTCGCGCGCAAGTCGAGCCATTCGCGACTGTCGTCGAGCAAGAGCACGGAGGACGTTTTGCCCGTCATCAACTGGCAGGCTTCGCGCGTGATGATTTTGAGCGCGTCATCGAGGTTCAGCGTGGAGTTGATGGTCTGGCCGACGTTGACCAGCGACTCGAACAAACGGGCTTTGAGGCGCAATTGTTCGTAAAGCCAGGTGTTGTGAATGACCTTGGCGGCCTGCAGCGCGAGTTCCTGCAAAAGCTCCTGGTGTTCGGAGCCGAACGCATTGAGCCGGTCGGAATCCACATTCAGCACACCGCGAACCTGGCCGCTGACTTCGAGCGGGACGGCGAGTTCGGAACGGACATTAGGCTGTACCATGATGTATCGCGGGTCTTTCGACACGTCGCCGACGCGGGCCGGTTTGCCCGCGCGCGCGACCCAGCCGGTGATTCCTTCGCCGAGTCTGAGTCTGAGTTGCAACGCGTTCGGCGGCAGGCCGTGCGACACGTCGATTTCGAGAAAGCCAGTGGTCGGATTGAACAGCGCGACCGAGCCGCTGGAGGCACGCATCAAGCGCACCGCCTCGCCGAGAATCAATTTGAGCGCTTCGCGGGGTTCGAGCGTGGAGTGAATGACGTTGCTCACCTGATAAAGCAGGTTGAGCCGTTCGTAGCGGGCTCTGAGTTCGGTCAGTTCGTCGCTCACGGAGGAGAGTTAAACACAGTGGCGGGGGAGGTAAAACGTGAAAGGCAAAGGCCAGGAGTCCCGGTTCACGCGTTGCGCCTCGCGTCCCACTTCATCGGACCCGCGTGGTCAACCAGATTCCGGCGCCACCGAAAAGCCCGTTCGGCAGCCAGGTCGCGACCAGTGGCGGCAGATAACCGCCGGTGCCAAGCGCCATGCCGAACCTTTGCAGGACAAAATAGGCGAAGCAAATAAAAATGCTCGTGGCGACTCCGACGAACACGTTGCGCCGGCCCGATGGCGCGCCAAAGGGAACGGCAATTAACACCACGACCAGACACGTCCAGGGGCCGGCCAGGTGAGCGTACAATTGCGTGTCCAGCATCGCGCGGGTGCTTTGTCGCAAGCGGGGGTGCAGCCGGTTGTAATCGAGAATTTCGGCAATGGAGAGCTGGACTTTTTTGGCGGCCTTGATGCTGCTGAGCTGGCTGATTTTGATTTCACTCTTGATCTGGTCCGGCGTCTCGGAAAATTCAGCCACCGCCAGAACGTTGGTTTGTTCC
>QHOP01000462.1 GCA_003219345.1 Verrucomicrobiota bacterium | reverse complement strand
ACAAAGAGCCGCGGTTGCGACGCCGCGATTGCGAAGAACACCGGCGAAGGTATGAAATGCGTCACCGGTGATTCCGACGGATCTGCTGCAATTCCTCCCAAGCTATCAACCTCACGCCAAACGCAGTGCCACATATTAACTACACCAAACCCTTCATTGCCCGTCCCAATTGTAATCGTATCCGGGCGGAGGCTCATAATTGCGTGGCTGCGAGCCGGCAACACCGTCCCAATAAGTCTTAACAAAGCCCACATGCCCATCGACAAAACTCAGTACGTTTTTTGCGTCGAGATGGTCTTGATTCATGAAAGGGTGCCACGAGCCTCCGAAAAACGCCGGATACTCGCCTGCCAATACCGCCTTCGTCGCATTTTTGATCGCGCTCAACTTTTGACCCGTTATGCGAGGCAAGTCGCCTGAATCCGTTTCGTAACCATTGAACGTGTAGCTCGTGAACGCATGCACGACTTGTGTGTGAAGGATTCGATCCGACGGACAGATGAAGACTTTTTCGTCCGGTGATGGGGGGCCGGTCAGGCCCAGATAGCCTTTGACGAGTTGTTTGTAATACGCGCCGACTCCGTTGGGATAAGGGTTGGGATCCGGCAAAACCGGCAAACAATCCGCGCAATCATCCGCGTAGAGGCGTATCGCCAGGTTGACCTGCCTCAGATTGCTGGCGCAGGCGGTTCGCTTTGCCGTGTCTTTGGCGCGGCTCAGTGCCGGCAGCAGGAGCGCGGCCAGGATGGCGATGATGGCAATGACCACCAGCAGTTCAATGAGCGTGAAAGCGCGTTTTACGTTCATACCTATAGGACACCGCGGCCCGAGAAGTTCGTGTCAGGTCCCGTTTCCTGCTTCGAAGAGCAAAAGGCTTCGGCTGACGGCCGGGACAGAACCCGCAGGATTTTCAATTTTCCTTCACGTCCACGCCGTATTTGCCGGCGTATTTCCACTCGTCACCAATCTTCTGCATCACCTGGACGTCATTGCCGACGTTGGGATGGCCAGGATACGGCTGGACCCTCAGGTGAAGGCGGACTTCATCATCGGATATGATTTCTTTTTTAGTGATTTCGTAATTAGCTCGGTTCCCGGCCTCCTGCACCATGAGGCGCCTAAGCTCGTCTTTGGATTTGCCAATGGTCTTTGCCCTGAAGCGTTCCGCTTGCACCGGGGTACAAGCAGACAAGAGCTTATCCAGGTCTCCGGTGCTCTCCGACCAAACGAACGATTTAAGCGCTGCTTCAGGTGTGGCGAAGCCGGCGAAGGCGAGCGCCGACGATTTGGACGACGCTTTCGCGACGTTGGTCTGTGCGTTGACCTTGAGCACCACGACGGTTGCGGTGCCGGCGGCAATGCTGGCAATCGCGCCAACGACAACTGCGGTTTTGAGTTTTGTCCATGCCATAAGCTTCAGTGTTGTTTTGATGAGGGTTAAAGTTGAGGTCGTCACGACGGTCCCTTTGACGGCGGCGACCGTGACGGATGTCGCCAGCCCAATCGGTGCGGCTTGAATGGAGTTGGCCGAAACCACTCCTCCGATCGCGGCCGCCGACAAGGTGATTCCACGCTTGATAAAAAACTTGCGTAATTTCTCAGTCGCGCGGCTTACGCGTGTCTTGGCCGCGTTTTCGCTGACTCCTAACGCGGCTCCGACTTGTTTCAAATCCTTGCGTTCAAAAAACCGGAGCACAACAGCGCTATGATCTTTCTCGCCAAGCTGCGCCATTGCAGTGTCCAGCAGCGGAGCGATGTCGGTCCAGGGTGAGGATTCGGGTTCAGTTTGGTTCAAAACAGATTCCATGTGCATCTCCTGTTCGCGTCGCCGGCGGCGGCGTTGCATTTTGGACGCATCGGCGGCGGCGTATTGTGCGGTGCGACAAAGCCAGGCAGAGAGAATCGTCTTCGCGTTGAGTGATCCCGCCTTGCGCGCCAGAATGATGAAAGCGGCCTGGGTGACTTCTTCCGCCAAATGGGCGTCATGTAGCCGGCGTAGGGCGACAGAATAAACCAGGTTGATGTGCCGTGAAACCAGCGTGGCAAAAGCCTCCTCGGAGCCGTGCCGTGCATATTCCCGCACCAACTCCATGTCATCGGTCATCATCTTACCAATATATGGACGCCGGCGCGAAAAGGTTACAAAGCATTTTCAGGCAGAAACGGGCGGGTTAATCCACCGACAACCGCGGCATGTCCTCAATGAAGAGATTGATCGCCGTGCCACCTTTCATCGCGAATAACCTCGTCTCGAAGATCGCGGGAGTGCTTTCGAGCAGGAGACGGGCGATTTCGATGTAGGCTTTGTCCATCACGGGTTCAGCACAAGCGTCGTTCCGTCTTTGAGGCGGGCGGTCCAGCGACTCTGTCCCAGCCCGTTTCCCACTGCGTTTTTCGCAGCGGCTGCCCACGGCAAATTCAATTCATCAGCCCAGCGCACACAAAGTCGCATGACTTTGATGCGCCGACAGTTTTTAAGCAGCGTTGTCAACACGTCCGGTCTCAGCGACCTTGCGCCCTCCATGATATTGCGGGCTTCCTCGATTCCCTGGTGAACTCCGACCTCGCTCAACATTTCCAGCAACGCCCTTTCCGGCACGGACACGAGAACACCGCCCGGCGTTTCCGGCAGCGGTTGCAAGCCGAAGTTCTTCGGCAGTGTGGAAAATGGGTTTCGCGCGGTGTAGCGCGAGGGATAAAGTTTCTGAAACCAGTCCGGCAACCTGGTCTTGCCCTCACCCCACAACGAGAGCTGTTCGCGTGCCGGGATATTGTGGCGGATGCCGCGCCAGGCCAAGGCCGTCTTGCCGCCCACGTGAAAGCCCGGCACTCGGCTCGACAGGAATTTCAAACAATCCTCCCGGCGCAAAGTGTCGTTCGGAAACATGAAGACGCCGCGCCCCAACCGCACCAGCCATCCCGACTTCAAATAATGATGCGCCAGCGCCGACGACACGCCCAGTTTCGTCAGTTCCTGGTGATCGAACGGCGTGCCTCGCGGGAAGGCCGTTTGCAGGCTTTTGATTAAATTAGGGCGCATAGTTAAAGCCACGCTTGAACAATAGCGCCTAAATCAAGCAGATGGCAAGGCGATTGTCGCTCGTGAATGAAGACATGCACACTTCAAGCGTGCCTTCCTAAGCGCCGTCCCTCCCGGCGAAGCGAACGCGGTCACATGTGGAGTCGCAAGGGCAAACAGGGGCGAACAACATTGACGGCGCGAGCGAGCCATACAATCGAAGGCGCAAGGCACGCTTGTCTCGGTGATTCGACCAGGCTCGCTCGTGACGGCATGCAGAAATTCTGGAATTGTCGCTGCGCTGGCGGTTCGGCTAATCTCCTCAGCGTTCGGCGCATCAAGAATGATGATTAACTAAACTTTTTTACAAAATACATTTCGCGTAGCTTCGGCTGCTGTCCATTACGAAACTGGTAAATTCGCTTGGAAGACAGCGCTTGAAAGCACGCCCCGCCTGGGGCGTGCCCAAAGCGTTCTTCCAAGGGCATACCAGTGCCCGTAGTGGGACGTGAGTAAGCACGTCCCACTTTTTTGGGTACGGTAACCCTTGGAGACAGTCACCAGACAGGGCTGATTCGCACGCGAGCGAACTCAGCCTATGCCACGGAAAAACACTGCGCCGTCGGGGGATACCGGGGAATCAGTCGCGAGCTACAAGTATCACAGCAAGCGGAAGAACAATCCGCCTGCCGGACTTGCAGCTCAGGGTGTCCTTCACGACGCGCCGAAAATCCGGTACGAATACAATCCACATCTGCCGCCGGTGCTGCGTTCGGCTTCTGTTGAGGCGGACGAGTTACCGGAACTCTTGCGCAGAGCCAGTCGCGAGCCGTTGAAGCCCGCTGATGCGAAGCTCCTTGCCGCCGCGCTTCGCAAGCACGAACCCTGGCTCGAATGGAGCGGAAAACGGGAGAAGCCGTGGTTCGAGGTCGAGCCGGTGGCCTTGCACATTCACGAGCGGGTTTCCACGCAGGCGATTCTGCGCGTGCTGGCGCGCGAGGACGTGCAGCGCGACCTCTTTGCTGACCCACAGCAGAGTTATACGCAGGCTGTGCAGTTTTATCAGCACGACGTGGACTGGGCCAACCGAATGATTCTTGGCGACTCGCTGCAGGTCATGGCGAGCCTTGCGCGCCGCGAAGACCTCGCGGGCAAAGTGCAGATGATTTACTTCGACCCGCCTTACGGCATCAAATTTGCCTCCAACTTTCAGCCACAACTCGGCCGACGCGACGTGAAAGACCGCGAGCAGGACCTCACCCGTGAGCCGGAGATGGTGAAAGCTTACCGCGATACCTGGACGCTCGGCATCCACTCGTATCTCGCCTACCTGCGCGACCGGTTGACAATGGCAAAGGAACTTCTCGCTGATAGCGGCAGCATCTTCGTGCAAATCAGTGATGAGAATTTCCATCGCGTGCGCTGCGTGATGGATGAAGTGTTCGGAACGGCGAACCAAGTGGTAACAATCGTGGTTAAGAAGAAGGGAAATCAGAAAGGTGGAACACTCGAACCCATCAACGACTATCTCCTTTGGTACGCCCGCGAAAAATCTAAGGTTAAGATTCAACCGCTGTTCGTCACGAAATTCGGTGCAGACTCGATTCCCGACGACTACGACAAGCTTGAATTCTCGAACGGTGAACTAAGAACGCCGACTGAAGAAGACGAGGACCGATTGCCTGAGTTGTTAAAGCAGGGCGTCGAGTTGGTATACTCAGACCAACTGAGTTCGGGCGGTGAGTTTCGGACGCAGCTTTACCCGATCACCTACGAAGGCGAGGAGTTTCGGCCCGCTTCAAACAACTGCTGGAAGCACAACGAGGAAGACATGAAACGAGTTGTAAACGCTCAGCGGATTCTCCGTGGCAAAAACCAAATTCGTTTCAAGAAGCGCCTGTCTGATTTCGGCTGTGTCGCGCTGACAAATCTTTGGGCGGATGTCGCAGGAGCAAAAGATAAAATCTACGTGGTTCAAACCAACACGAAAGTCATCGAGCGCTGCGTGTTGATGACAACAGATCCCGGCGATTTGGTTTTAGACCCGACATGCGGTAGCGGGACAACAGCGTATGTGGCCGAGCAGTGGGGACGGCGTTGGATTACATGCGACACCAGCCGTGTGGCTCTGGCGCTCGCACGGCAGCGCCTAATGACCGCGCGCTTCTTGTATTACCAGTTGCGCGAATTGAGTGCTGAAGACCTCGACCGAAACAAGCGCGGTGAGTGGATCGCCGAAACCGGCGAGGATGGAAAACGCACGGGTCGGCGAGTGACTTTCCATTGCAAAACAGTTCCGCACATCACGCTCAAGAGCATCGCGCGAAACACTTCACTCGATCCGATCTTCGCCAAGCACGAGCCGATTCT
>QHOP01000461.1 GCA_003219345.1 Verrucomicrobiota bacterium | reverse complement strand
CTCGCCGGTCGCGTCGAACTGCAACAACGCTGAACCAAACTGAAAGCCTTGCGTCCATTCCGTCCACCCCCGCGAGGTGTATTTGCCTTTCACAGTAAAAACAGGCGTGCCGTCCTCCGGTTTCCAGCTTCTTTCGATGCTCAGGATTTTCTGCGCGGAAAGCTCGAAAAGTCGCTCGATTGGGTGGACGAGGTTTTGCGGAGTAAGTCTGGGATCGATTTTCATTCTATTCGTTGAACCGTTGAATCGTTAAATCGTTGAATCGTTGAACCGGCGTCTTTGACTGCGCGCTGGTGCTCTGACGGTTTAACGATTTAACGGTTCAACGATTCAACGATTCAACGGTTCAACGGTTCAACGGCTTAACGCATTCACAATCGCCGCAAATGAAACCCGCCATCCACATTGATGACTTCGCCGGTGCTGAATGGAAGCAGGTCCCGCGCGATGGCGGCGACGGCCCTGCCGACATCCTGCGGCGTGCCCCAGCGTTGAATGGGCGTCAACCCTTCGGCGATCAGTTTGTCGTATTTGTCTTTCACCGGGCGGGTCATGTCCGTGGCGATGACGCCAGGGCGGATTTCGTAAACGTTGATTCCATGCTCGGCCAGTCGCGCGGCGAACAACGGCGTGAGCATGGAGAGCGCAGCTTTGGAGACGCAGTAGTCACCGCGATTCGTCGAAGCGGTGTAGGCACTAATCGAGGAAACCGTAATGATTTTGCGGGTTCCAGAGACAGGCGGGACGCTTGTCCTACGTTGTTCAATCATCCAGCGCGCGGCAAGTTGCGTCAGGAAATACGGCCCCTTCACGTTGACGGAGATGAGACGATCGAAGCTTTCTTCAGTCGCCTCCAGAATGTCGGCGCGCACGGTCGGCGCGACACCGGCGTTGTTCACCAGCAGATCGAGTCGGCCGAAATTTTTTTTTGTGAAATCAATAAGTTGCTGGCGGTCGCCCGCGCTCGCCACGTCCGCCTGACAAATTTCAGCCTGACCTTTTTGTCCAGCTTCTTTCGCCTGAGCGACACAGTCTGCCGCGGTTTGGCGGGCCGCCGCCGCGTTGCTGGCGAAGTTGAGGACGAGGTCGTGGCCGATCTTTGCCAGTTCCAGCGCGATGCCGCGTCCGATGCCACGCGATGCGCCGGTGATGAGGGCTACAGGATTCACGCGGGCAGAATAGATTTCGCGGCGCCCGAACAAAAGATATTTTCAGACGGCGTGGGTGATTTCACCCGCCTGGACGTTGCAAGCTGGGGCGCTGCGCCCAGGGCAGGCGAAGCGCCGAAGTACGGCAATGGTCGCTTCTTCAAATTTTTCCTCAAACAGCCGTGTTCATTCACATCCCAGAGTGCGCGCGGAAATTAAAGGGTGTGCGGTGGAACGCACATTCGATCAGACGGGAAGAGCGAATATCTTTTTGCGCGCCGTGGGAAGCCTGGGCAAACTTTTTGCTTACAGGTGAAAAACTGGCGAGGCATGGGTGGTGCCTTTTGGGTCGGTCGAAGTGAAATCTAAACGACGGAAAGGAACGTCCTATGAATTGTCGATTGAAGCACGTGCTGGCCCTGTTCGTTTTCATACACGGACCTTTCGCCTGCGTTCAAAATCTCCAGGCGCAGGTCGAGACCAATCCACCGGTGGTAACTATCCTTGCTTCCGATCCCGAGGCCTCCGAGATCGGGCCGGACACCGGCGCCTTCACCGTGACGCGAACGGATGGCACGAACAATGATCTGACGGTGTTCTATCACGTCGGCGGCACGGCCAGGCCCAGGGTGGATTATCAGGCATTGTCGGGCCATCTGACGATTCCGGCGGGGGCATCTTCCGCTGACCTCACGGTGACTCCGATTGCGGACGTGGACACGACGCTCGAGACCAACGAAACCGTGGAGGTTCGACTCGTGCCGCCCATCTTGCCGTTGGACGATCCGAGCGGGCCGATCCGTTGGCCGGCGCCCTACGTCGTGGGCTTTCCGAGCAATGCGATCGTGAACATTGCTGAAAATGGCTTGCTCACAAACCACCCGCCGCATGTGAGAATAGTGAGTCCGTTGAACGGCGCCAAATTTGCCGCTCCCGCCCGTATTGCTTTGATCGCTCATGCCGAGGACATGGACGACAAGGTCGCGACCGTGGAGTTTTTCTCAGGAACGGACAGCTTGGGGATCAAGACGAATCTGCCGGTCGCCAATGCTATCGGACCGTTTTCGCTGACCTGGTCCAACGTCGTTGCCGGAGATTACAGCCTGACAGCGAAGGCAACCGACAGCCGCGGCGCTTCGAGCGTTTCCGATCCGGTCACGATCCAGGTAATTGAAGTGCCGCCACCGCCGGTCGTCACGATTGTCGCCACCGATCCGGACGCGTCGGAGATTCCCGAAGTTCCGCCCTGGCTGGGAATGGCGCAAATGAGCGATCCGGCGGTTTTTACCGTCCGGAGAACCGGAAGCACAGCCACGCCGTTGGTGGTCTTCTACCGGGTTGGCGGTACGGCAGAAAACGGCGTTGATTATGATCGACTCACCGGTCGCGTCATGATTCCTTCCGGCGCTGAGAGCGCGCAAATCAGTGTCTTTCCCATCGACGACGGGCTGGTCGAGGGAACCGAAACCGTCGAATTGACACTCGTTCCACCCCGGGAAGTTCGGGATGCCTACCAAATCGGAACGCCGGGTTCCGCAACGGCCTTTATTCATGACAACGATCAAACGCCGGACCTCCCGCCCGGTGTCAAGATTGTGTCTCCTTCGGACGGCGCCGTGTTCAGCGCTCCCGTCAGCATCAAAATCTCGGCCCAGGCCCAGGATGCCGATGGCTGGGTTCGGTTTGTCGAATTCTTCGCCGGAGATCACCGGCTCGGAGCCGCGGGTGTTCTAATGCCGGGCATGCCTTTTGAATTAACGTGGTCGAACGTCCCACCGGCCAACTACAGACTCACTGCCAAGGCCACGGACGATGTTGGAGCGACCGCAGTGTCGGACCCTGTCACCATTCATGTTATGGGAACGCCTCCGCCGGTCGTCACGGTTGTTGCCAGCGATCCGGATGCATCGGAAATCGGGCCGGACACTGGCACGTTCACCGTCAGCCGGACGGGACCGACGAACACTGAATTGAACGTATTTTATCGCGTCGGCGGTACGGCCAAGCCCGGCGCCGATTACAAAGCGTTGTCCGGTCACGTCACGATTCCCGCCGGCCTCGCCTCGGCCGACATTACCGTCACTCCGATTCCGGACGTGGATACGACAGTAGAGACGAACGAAACGGTGGACGTACGACTGGTGCCAGCCATTTTGCCGCGGGACGACCCCAGCGGGCCAATCCCCTGGCCGCCGCCCTATGTGTTGGGCTTCCCAAGCAACGCGGTGGTGAACATTGCCGAGAGCGGGTTGATCACGAATCCGCCGCCGCACGTGCGCATCGTCAGTCCGGAAAACGGCCGCAAGTTCTCAGCGCCCGCAAACATTCAGATCGTCGCGCGTGCCGAAGACCCGAATGGCAAAGTCAGCACGGTCGAGTTCTTCGAGGACGCCAACAGCCTGGGGGTGACGACGAACAGGGCAGCAATGAATCCTCTCGGGCCCTTTGTGCTTGTCTGGTCGAACGTCGTCGCGGGTGAGTACAAGCTGACAGCCAAAGCGACCGATGATCAGGGAGCCACGGGCGTTTCCGGTCCCGTGAACATCTCGGTGGTCACCAACCCGCCGCCTCCGACCAACTCGCTGCCGGTCGTAATCATTTACGCCAGAGATCCGGTGGCGTTTGAAGGCACGAATTCGATGGGCGACACGAACGTGGCTAGCTTTGTCGTACGACGCTCGGACGGAACAAATAACGACTTGACGCTTTACTACGCAATCGGAGGCACGGCGTCGAATGGTGTCGATTACGTCAAGTTGCCGGGAACGGTGATGATTCCCGCGGGCGAACGTTCGGCGAAAATCACTGTCGTACCGCTCGAGGATAACGACCACGAACTTCTCAACACCGTGGTCCTGCAGTTGACACCGCCACCAACCGCAGTGCTGCCGACCTACACAATCGGGCACCCCGCCAAGGCAGCGGCGATCATTGTTGATCGAGGAGAGTTTGCGGCTGAGAGCGACCATTCGCCGGACGGGTTGTTCCACTTCCACTTGCCGGGCATGAACGGCTTCTTCTTCCGCGTCGAAGCCTCCGATGATCTGGTGATCTGGACGCCGGTCTGCACCAACGTGGTGACGGAAGGCGCCATCCATTTTGTCGATCCCGACGCCAACGAGCACCCACATCGTTTCTACCACGTGGTGCCCGAAGCGGACGCGGACACGGATGACTGAAGAAAAGGGTTAGCATGGTCGAAGCGGTAGCTGACCTTACGACGGCACTGGGTTTCGTCCGCTGCGTGCACTCGCGCGAGCAGCGAGTCCGTTTCAAGTCAGCTTCTTGAACGGCCAGCATTTGATCGAACTTCTTCCGCGGCCGGCCGGTTGCTCGCTCTGCTTTGCTTCCCTCATCCAGATGGCCTGCGTCCGTGTGTTGTAAGCTGGCTCGACAAGACACGAGCTCGCGGTTCACATCAGCGACCAGGAATTGGAGGTTTCCACTCCAGGGTAAGATCAGGTCCAGACCCACTGTTCATCCCTTCGACAAAATTTAGTCCCAAGGCGCATAGAGCAGTGGCGCTGTGCATGAAAATAAATTCAGGACTTGTGCGGCGCACGGGCGCCGCTCTCAGCAGTTTAAGTTATCCCTCGCTCAGGCGTGCTGGAAACCGGTGCTGTCTGCCGGCGTTTATTTTCTTTCGGCGCGTGAAATTCACGCATTTTGCGTGAATATCGCGCATCGGTCGGTAACTAAAATCGCAAAGTCATTACGCTAAGACTTCAAATTCGGTCCCGATCCTTAAATTTTCGTCGAGATTCGACGCCAAACTCCTTTTGAGAATGTGACCGACCATTCGTTGTATCCCGGCACATTTTTCGCTAAGTGCCTTCCGTCAAATCAGATTCAAATTAGATTCAAAAGAAAATGAAAGATTATGAAAAACCATTCCGTTCATCGGTGCTTCCTACTCTCTCTTTGCCTTTTTGGCCTCACTTTCCGGCAATCGTTTCTGACCGCGCAGGAGGTCAAATTGTTTACCGGCCCGGGTTCCTCATGCTCGTTCGTCATTGACGCGGGCGGGGCGCTTTCAGCCTGGGGCCAAAACTTCTTTGGACAACTGGGCGTGGGATTCGTTTCCGCAAGCAGATCGGCACCGTTACTGGTTCCCTTTCCGGCCGGAAACAACAGTTGGCAAGCAATCGCTGCCGGCGGTTTTCACGCTCTGGCGGTGGGCGGCGACGGCCGGCTCTACGCCTGGGGAGATAACACTTTCGGTCAGCTTGGCAACGGGATAACGAACACCAGTGAAACCCTGGCTGTCCCGGTCAGACTGCCGCCC
>QHOP01000460.1 GCA_003219345.1 Verrucomicrobiota bacterium | reverse complement strand
GCCCAGTTCCTGAGTTCGTTCGCGCACGGACTGCGCCATGGTGTTGCCGGCGACCAGCAGGATGGTGAAGAAGACGGCTCCGAGGATCGCCGTGACAATGGTCCCGATGTCGCCGATCTGTTTCGCGAAACCTTGGAACATCGCGCCTTCGGTCTCCGCTTTGGTTTCGGCGGGTGAATTGGCAAATTCCGCGTCAATCGCGGCGGCGACCTCCATGGCCTGCTTGGGATCACTCACTCTCACCTGGTACCAGCCGACCAGCCCCGCGCCATAGGACCGCGCTTCGTTGAAGTAGTCATAACGGAAAAAGAAACCCGACGTGTCGGTGGTCTTTTTTGCTCCATCGTAGATGCCAACGATGTCGAACTCCCACGCGCCACCGCTCTTGGATTGCACGAAGGGCGAAGTCAACGGCACCCGATCACCAATTTTCCATTTGAACCGTTCAGCCAACCTCCGGCCTACGATCGCTCCGGTGCGCGTCTTGAGCCACGCTTCCTTCTGGCTTTCCGGCAGGATGACTTCGGGGTTCATCGGCAGAAACAAGTCAGGCTCGACGGGAAAGGTGCCAAACTGATTCTTGGGATCCTGGTAGATGCCACCAAACCATGTTGTGTGGGAGATCGCGGAAACCCCGGGGATCCGGGCCATCCGCACCATATAGGCGTACGGCAGAGGCTGGATAAACGAGACGCGATGACGCACGATCAAACGGTTGGCGTCGGCCATAACCACGCCGCCGGCCAGCGCGAGCTTGAGCGCGCTTAACAAACTGAACAAGACAAACGCGACCAGGATCGACAGCAGCGTCAGGATCGTCCGCAGTTTCTTTCGCTTCAGGTTGCTCCAGATGAGGAAGAGAAATTTCATTCCGGCTTCTCCTTGAAAAGCTGGCCCTTGTCCAGATACACGGTCCGTTTCGCGCGTGCGGAAGCGTGTGGGTCGTGGGTGACCATGACGATGGTCTTGCCGTGCTCGCGGTTGAGCGCCTGCAACAGGCCCAATATCTCGTCGCCCGACTTCCGGTCGAGATCGCCGGTCGGTTCGTCGCACAGCAGGATGGTCGGGTCAGTGATGATCGCGCGCGCGATACCGACGCGTTGTTGTTCGCCGCCGGAAAGCTGACGTGGATAATGCCGCGAGCGTTGGGTCAGGCCCACCGCGGTCAAGGCGGTCTCCACGTGCTGCTGCCGTTCCGCCTTTGACAGAGGGGTCAGCAGCAACGGCAGTTCGACATTGCGCTCGGCAGTCAGGACAGGCAGCAGGTTGTAAAATTGGATCACCAGGCCCACGTGCCGCGCGCGCCAAGCAGCCAGTTGGCGGTCGGACATCTCATCGATGCGTTCGCCGCCGATCTCAACTGTCCCGTTCGTGGCGCGATCCAGGCCCCCCATCAGATTCAGCAGCGTGGACTTGCCGGAACCCGACGGTCCCATCAAGGCCAGAAACTCGCCTTTGGGCACCTCAAGGTTCAATCCCGACAACACATGGATCTCTTCCGACCCACGGTGAAAGACTTTCTCGACGTCCTTGACACGGACGAGAACTCCATCGCTTGTGCTCATTTTTTTACCTCCGATACTCTGGCCCCCTCCGCCAGATCGGCCGGCCCCTCGATCACTACTTGTTCACCGCCGCTCAATCCGGCGGCGATGGTCACTTCATTGCCATTCTTTGCTCCAACCGTCACCGCGCGCCGTTCCACGCGCCCGTCCCGCGTGATCCAGACAACATCCCGGCCGTCCCGCTGGCGAACGGCCGCTTTGGGAATCAGGATGCTCCGGCTCGCCACTGCCCCTTCGCCTGCCCCTTGAAACGCCACCTTCACACCCATGTCCGGCAGAATGCGCGGATCGAGTTTCTCGAACCCGACCCGCACTTTGACGGTGGCCTTCTGGCGGTCAGCGGTGGGAATGATCGCGATGACCTTCGAGGGAATGCGCCAGTCCGGATACGAGTCCAGCGTGGCTTCAACGGGCTGTCCCGGTTCCACGCGGTTGATGTAGCTTTCATTCACATCCACTTCGATCTCCAACGAACCCATGTCCACAAGGGTGCAAATGCCCGTGCGCGTGAAGCTGCCGCCGGCGGACATCGGCGAAATCATCTCGCCCGGCTGCGCGTTCTTCGAGGTCACAATTCCCGCGAACGGCGCATGAATAACCGTGTCGTCGAGTTGCTGTTTCCACACCGCAACCTCCCGTTCAGCGACGGCGACATCCGCCATCTGCCGCTCCAACCGCGCTTTCAACGATTTCGCGTCCGCCTCGGCGCGGTCGAGGACGGACTGGCTTGCCACTTTATTGGCCGCCAGTTGAGAGGTGCGAATCAGCTCGCGCTCAGCCTGGTCCAGGTTCGCTTTGGTTTCGTCCAATGCCTTGCGGGCCGACTCCCGCTGTGCTTCGGACAGATGCAGGCTTTTCTCCACGTTCGACGAGTCTATCCGCGCCAGCACCTGGTCGGCCTCCACCTTCATCCCTTCCTCCACCAAAACTTCTATAACCTTGCCGGTGACCTTCGACGAAACCGTCGCCTGCCGTCGCGCGGTCACGTAACCGGAGGCGTTCAGCAATATCTTCTGTCCGCCGGCGGCCGTCTCCTGCGCTGCAATCGTGCGCACGACTGCGGCCTTGGGACGGTTCAACCACCAAATCAAGCCAACACCCGCCGCGAGGACCGCCAGCGCAATCAACACAAGCCGACCCGACCGCTCGCTCTTCGGGGTATCGGTGCGGTCAATACGCAGCTCATCAAGCGTTCGTTTATCGGGATTCATGGGCCTTCGGACCCTTCCAGCAAACAGGTTTCCGCTGCCGCAGTCAAGTCCGCGCGTGTTCCGGTAGCAGGCTACTTTGACTAGAACTGGTGGGGCGAGCGTCCCCGCGAGCCGAAAAATCCAAGACTGGTCAATCCGATCGCGGCTCGCCAGTAGTCTCGCCCCACCAAAATAAAATAGCGCGGAAGCCGCCCGCTCCATCCCATGAACCTCGTAGCCGCCGACGTGAGTCGGCGCACTTGTGCTTTCGAGGCAAAGGATTAGCGCCGACTCACGTCGGCGGCTACGGTTCAAGGGCTTAAATGCGCGAAATTTTTCGGGGTCACGCGGTCAACCCGGTTTTCCGGTGCGCTTTTAAGATTCAGCCCGGTCTTTTGGCCAAAATGACGCTCCGGCTGGCGGCTGTGGGAATGGTCTCAAAGCCGCCGAAACCCACTTCGGTCAAATAGCCCTCCATTTCAGCCACCGAATAACATCTGCCTTCGGTCGAGTGCATCAACATCGCGGAATACTCGGCGACGTGAAGCGGGCCGGACTTGGCCGCGTTGAGATGCGCGTCGTGAATCACGAGCAGGCCGCCGGGCGCGAGCGCCTTGAACGAACTGATCAGGAGTTGTTTCACCACCGGAACGTCCCAGTCGTGAAGCACATTGGAAATCAGGTGAACGTCGAAGCCGCTCGGCAACGGCTCGGCAAACATGTCGCCGGCCACCACGGAGACGCGATTCTCGAAACCGCGTTTGGCAATGGCGTTGCGCGCGACTCTGTCCACGGGCGCTTTCTCAAACACCGTCGCCTTGAGATGCGGATGGTGAGCGACGATGCAGCAGACGTAGATGCCGGAGCCTCCGGCAAGGTCCAGGAGTTGCCGGTGGTTCTGCAAGTCCAACGCCTTGGCAACAGCTCGTCCGAGATAAACGCCGCGACAATCCATCGCGGCGGTGAATTGATCGGCGAACGCCCCGTCCTCCATCGCCTTCGCCCATTCCTTTTCGCCCTTGAGACTGCCCCAGTTCGCCGGTTTGTCGGTGCGCAAAACGTTGAGAAAATCTCTGCACACGGGCCGGTCTTTCAGCGAGGCGTAGTAAGGACCGATGAACCAGGGCGAGCCTTTGACCAGATGCTCCCGCGCCAGTTCAGTCAGGCTGAAAATTTCCTTTTCGCATTTCAAAAACCCCATCGCGACAAAGAGCGTGAGCATGACGTCGGTGGGCCGGTCCTTGATATCCAACGCGCGGCAAATCGCAGCTTTGTCCGACGGATGGTCGTTGAGCCACGTGAAGAAATCGAGCCACACGAGAGCGGCAGCCAGGAGGTCGGTGGCATAGAGGCCGTCGCGGCAGCGGTAGATCGGTGTGGGATCGGTCCCGGGTTGCGATGTTAACAAATGCACGGACCGCAGCTTAAGTCCGACCACGCGCGGTTGGAAGCGCGCTTTGCGCCGAGCGACGCCTTCGGTTGGAGCTGTTCACGTTCAATGTCAGGGCCCTCGCTTGTTCCTGATTTGATCCGCGAATAGCGCGAAAGACGCGAATTCCAAATCCGGACAGCGCGGAGTTGCGCCCGCAGCGCGCTCTCCCTCTCCTCGACCGAGCAACGTTCGATGTTGGATGTTCGATGTTGGATGTTCGATGTTCAACGCTCAACCTTAAACATTCAACGGGTCATTCCGCATTCCGCGCTCCGCCTTCCGCGTTTCAGGTGTCCAGCGGACTCCTGACTCCCAACCCCGGTTTCTGCATCACGTGCGTATAAATTTGCGTCGTCGCCACGTCCTTGTGTCCGAGCAGTTCTTGAACGGTTCGTATGTCGTAACCGCTTTCCAGAAGATGAGTGGCAAACGAATGGCGCAAGGTATGCGGCGTCACTTTTCGTCC
>QHOP01000459.1 GCA_003219345.1 Verrucomicrobiota bacterium | reverse complement strand
TACAAGATTGGTCCGTGCGGCGTCTGCGATCGCCAATTGGATCGAATCGCCGTTCCAGGCGTTACCGGAGACGTCTTCGTGGTAATCGTCCGTCACGACAACGCCGATATACACGTTGTCCGCGTCATAGACGATCTGAACCGCCGAGGTTTGATCGTCCGGCCCGCTCCAAGTCCCACCGTCAAACTCTTCAAACAAGACGTAATTCGGATTTGCGTTAGTGCCTGAGAATTTGGGAATCGCGGACTTGGGATCCGCGAGCACAGGCACCCCCGACCACTCTTTAAGGTCGCCATCCAGGACGATGGCATTGGTGGTGCGTAAGGCAGTGTAATATTCCTTTCCAGGTTCAATGTCATTTCCCTTGACCAGGGTCATCAGAGCGGTCTCCGAGGGCGTTTTGCCATGCACGATGGAGTGCGCACCCAATCCGCCCCAACCCTTTTGGCCCTCCTGGCCGGCCCCCTGGCCGTACGACGTCTCCTTTATACCATCACCATTGAGGTCCAGAAAAACTCCATCACCGTCGTTGATCGCCATGCCGAGTCCGAATTGCGGTCCGCCATTCAACGTGGTCAGACCGAGGGCCCCCTTCGGCAGTTTTATTTCGTAAGTGGTTTTTTTCTTTGCGAAGTCGCGTTTAATGACAGCTTCCGTTGGACAGTTGCAGGCTGGATCTCCGCCTGGACCTGCTTGGTGGTCGATAAGCAGGCCATACGGAACGCCGGTTGGGTCGTTAGTAACAAGGGTCCCCGACGCGTTTTCGTAGCCACCCAGCGCGTAGTTGTAAAGCGCGACTTGATTGGTCCTTGCGGCGTCTGCGATCATCAGTTGGATCGAATCGCCGTTCCAGGCATTACCGGAGACGTCTTCATGGTAATCGTCCGTAACGACGACACCGATGTACACGTTATCCGTGTCATAGACGATCTGAACCGCCGAGGTTTGATCGTCCGGCCCGCTCCAGGTCCCACCGTCAAACTCTTCGAACAAGACGTAATTGGGATTTGCATTCGTGCCTGAAAACTTGGGAATCGCGGACTTGGGATCTGCGAGCACAGGCACCCCCGACCACTCCGAGAGGTCGCCATCCAGGACGATGGGATTGGGAGCATAGACGACGGTGTAGAATTCTTTTCCTGGTTCGATGTCGTTAATCGCGCGGCTCGTTAGGGGGGACAGGCAAAACGCCAATGCCGCTAGCAAAGACAGTACTTGTTTACGCATAATCATTTAGGTTGAAGGAACTTCGACTTTCAGACCGGGTATTATTTTCAGTTTTATTTTTTTGACAAGCACTATTTTACGGTTTTTTGGAGATTGGTTTGGCTCAGTGCGATGCGAAAGCCAACGAAATGGATACCGTTGCTGGGGGGCATCATAAACCGGTTCCTGGAGCGGGCGAATTCGAGGGCCTGATTCCAACCACCGCCCCGGAACACCTTAAACTTACCGTTCGCAGGTCCGGAGGGGTTTGTCAGTGCCATGGCCGGATAAGGGGCGAACCAATCGCTGCACCATTCCCAAACGTTCCCGTGCATATCGTAGAGGCCCCACGGGTTGGGGCGCTTCTGTCCCACTGGATGCGTAGTGCTCTCGCTGTTTTCCAGTGTCCAGGCATATTGGTCCGCCTCGGTCACGGCGTCCCCGAAGCTGAAGAAATTGGTGGTTCCCGCTCGACAGGCGTATTCCCATTCTGCTTCGGTCGGGAGCCGGTAGGTGTAGCCAGGTGGCAGCCGCCCGGCGCTTCCTTCACGCTTCGTAACAGCGGAGCAATAGGCCACGGCATCAAAATAGCTGAGCTTCTCCACGGGACGATTTGTGTCGCCCGGGAAGTGGCTGGGGTTCTTGCCCATGACCGCCGCGTATTCGCCTTGAGTCACCTCGTATTTGCCCAGCCAAAAATCGCGCGTCAGCGTCACGGGATATTTGCCGCGAACGAAACTGCCGGGCTTGATCAGAACCATATTGGTCAATGGAACCAGCTCCGTTGAGGAGACAGGCGATGACTCGGGCCGCCTGGAGGAAACATCGGAGCCCCCTCTGTCGCAGCCGAATTGAAACAGCGCGATACTGAGAATGAGGAGGCACGTCGATAAACCAGCGGAGGTTGGCTCGGTCATCTCAGCAAGCGAGCAGGCGGGAACGTGGGCGCGTGAGCTGGAATTTTTGCGTGGTGCATTCCCACTTCCCCGCTTTCTCACCTGCTCACCATCCCGTGCGTAGGAAGTCAGAGCCTCCTCACGTCGGCTGCTACTATGCTCATTTGCTTTCACTGTTTGAATTCGACGCGGAGATCCCACAGATTAGTTTCCACGCGAACGGTCTGCTCCTTGCCTCCGGGCCAGCGGATCCAAAGAGCGACCGGCGGTTCCGCGCATCCGAGCACCTGGGCGGCGCCATCCTGGGACCAGTAACCGGAGCCGGCCTGGACGCTCCGGCAGGGGCCGACGCGGCCGCCCGCGTAGAGCACGCGCATTTGCGCGCCGATTCCGTCCGGGTTGGCGGGCGGGCCATGGAGCACGACACGAAGCCCCCGCTTGGCCCGCTGATTCAAATAGAGTTTGGTCGCGGCGCCGTTCTGCGAAACTGCCACGTCCACGCGCCCGTCGTGGTTAAAATCGGCAAGAGCCGCCCCGCGTTGTTCTCCATAGACCTTAATGCCACTAATGCTTCCATCCATGGCGCTGAAAGTCCCATTGCCATTCCCGCGGAGCCATAACCCGCGTCCACTGTCATCGCGGGAAAGGTCCGAGGCAGTTCCAAAAAAGTTTTGGCTGAGGAACAAATCTTCATTTCCGTCCCCGTCGAAATCTCCAACGTTTATAGAAAACACGGGCGCCAGTTGTGCTTCGCGCGGCAACGGCACCCAATCGAAATGCGAACCCCGGTTGAGAAAGATGCCGGATTCCAGTTCTGTGGCCTCGACGACTTTCGCTTTCTCATAGCGTGGCCCGAGAATCTCCCGGACAGATGCCTTGCCAAACGCCCGGTGCGTGGGGAACTGGCTTGCCAGTTCGGGAAAACCAGACGCAAGCTGGAGCCGGTTTCGCACTGGAAGCCAATTTCCCTCATGCCGCCAGGCTTCGATCAACTCGACCGTTCCGTCGGAGTTCCAATCGTCGTAAAAGAGGCGCAATGTGAGGTTCGGAGTTGCGGTTTCAGGCGACTCAACCTTCCGATATAGTTCATAAATTGTGTTGCGTCCCCAGTTGCCGACCGCCAGGTCCAATCGGCCATCGCCGTCGAAATCACCCGTGGTGATGCTCGTCCACCATCCCGTCCGCCCCGCGAATCCCCACGGAGCCGTCATCTCCTCAAAGTGTCCTTGTTGATTTCGAAAGACACGCACCGGGCCCCATTCGACCGCCAGCGCGAGGTCCGGATGGCCATCACCGTCCAGGTCCGTGAAGGTGGCGCCGCTCACCAGGCCAGGCGATTCAAATGGCTCGCTGAGTGAACGGCTCAATCGCAACTCGCCCTGTTCGTTCACCCAGAGAGCCGAAGAGACTGGCTCGGGATATCGGCCAGGCTGGAATCGTCCGCCGACAAAAAGGTCCAGGTCGCCGTCGCCGTCAATATCGGCCACAGCGATCGGACCGAGGCTCGCCTTTCCGGCGGGCAAATTTTGGGGTGCCGCCAGACTGGCCGGGGAATAAACTGAAATTTCACTTTCCTGTTCTGGCGGCAGCTCATAGTTCGATACCGCCACCAGCAACTTCCGATTTCCTTTGCCGTCGGGCCAACCCAGCACGGCGCCTTGATCCGCTGCAGCCGGAGGAACACCTTCAAGTTTGCGGAAGTTGCGGCCCTGATCGCTGGCGAACATGGCCAGCTTGCCGCCCCGGCCAGCCGTCACGATCAAGTCTTCCCAGCCGTCTCCATCGAAATCGTACCAGCTCACCCCCGGTCCCAAGCGACTCAAACGGCGGGGCAAGAGCGGTTGCCGGGCCCAATCGTCAAAAGAATCCTCCTGGTGCGTGTGCCCAATCCAGGCGCTGACGTCTTGAAAAAACGGTAGCTCATTGGTCCGTGATTCCTTGTCGGGGCTCCGTGGTGACCCTGGTGGACCACTGACGACTGACACCGAACTACTGACAACTGGCTTGCCTTGATCGACTTCATAAATCCGGTTGGGCTGAACGTTCGTAACGGTGCTTTGGCTTCCGTTGCGCCACTTCACTTCCAGCCGCATTGCCTTGCCGCCAGCCGGATCCGCCGCGAAGACCCGCATCGCCTGGTCTCCCGACAAATAGCGGCCACCACAGATCATCTCCTGGCTTTGCGTGATGGAACCGCCCACGAGCCGGAGCCGGGCCCCGATCCCTGCTGTGTTCGGCGGCAGCCCTTTTAGACGCACCGCGATTCGCGCTGCCGTGCCGTCATTGCGATACAAGCTGGCCACGGCATTCAGGTTGTTCACCACCACGTCCATATCGCCGTCGTTGTCCAGGTCTCCCAGCGCCATTCCATAGGAAATGCCCTCCTGATCGAATCCCCACTCGTGAGCCATGGGTTCAAACGTTCCATCGCGCCGATTGCGAAACGCGGCCTTTTGCGTCCGCGCGTGGGGCCGGAACTGGTTTGAGCGCTTCAATTGCTCCTGGGTGAGACGCCGCCGCGGGTTGCGGAGTTCATTCTCGCTATCCTGGTCCAGGACATCGAACTCAAATCCATTCGTGACGAGAAGGTCCTCGTAGCCATCCAAATCGACATCGATAAAAATGGGACACCAGGACCAATCCGTGGCCGCTACACCGGCCATTAAAGCAGCTTCCGTGTACGATCCGTCCGGCCTGCCAAAGAAGAGAGTGTTTCTGCCGTAGCGCGGCCGGGCATCGATCCGCTCTCGATCTTGCGGGTCCGGAAGATCTTTGAATAATTGCGTCATCCGCTTCTCATGCTCGCGGCCCAACATATCGACCACAATAAAATCATCATGCCCGTCGCGGTCGATATCGGCAAAATCAACGCCCATCGACGAGCGGCTCGTATGCCGAAGGCTGAATGGATCGATGGCTCGAAAAGTCCCTTTCCCCGAATTGATCCAAACTCGATCGGCGCGCGAGGCATTGTCGTTGCAAATATACAGGTCAGGAATTCCGTCTCCATTGAGATCGCGAAACATCACCGACAATCCCCAGTCCCGGTATGGCGGAATCGCTTTCCCTTCCTCGTTCATGAACACGCCAGGCTCAAATTGAATGGCAGTAAAATGCCCTTGCCCATCGTTGCGGTACAATCCGTCCACTTCTGGCAGTTCGCGCACCTTCCCGTCCGGCAACGCCTCAAATCGATCCTTCAAGTGTGGGAGCGTGGTCGGCTGATCATTGACCTTTAACACCATCCAGCGGCCATCGCGCTTGATGATTGAAAAGCGAGTGGTCGGATCGAACAGATGCATCACGTCAATGTAATGCGTGCAATAAAGGTCC
>QHOP01000224.1:5425-10171 GCA_003219345.1 Verrucomicrobiota bacterium | reverse complement strand
CCGCGGAGAACTATGGTTGGGCACATATTGTGCAAGGGCCGCTTGCCTGGTCCGGGCGAATTCGGATGTCCCGACCGCGGATTGAATCGCGACATGCCGTGGCCGAGAATGAGGCCCAGTCCTTCCACCGTCACACAGGCGCCAAAAGCGTTCCCATGAGTCAACGTCAGTGCGACCATGTTCTCAGCGCGATCCGCGCTGTTCAAATGAACCGTTCCGGTCTGCTGCTGCGATTCGATTTTCAGAGGCAGAGGTTTATGGTCGTTGATCGCCGCTTCGATTTTTCCCGCCAGGTTGAGGGTGTATTCCTTGGAGAGCAGCCGCTCGACCGGCATGGCCGCCTGGTCCGGATCGCCCAGTAATTGCAACCGGTCGTGCCAGGCCGCACGAAGCGCCTCGATCAAGGCGTGAGTGCTGGCGGAAGTCGAAGGCCGCTTGTCCCAACTGAAGCTTTGCAAAATCGAAAGGGCTTCGAGCACCGTCAAACCGCCGGCAGTCAACGGAGCGGTGCGGATGGTGAAATTGCCCCACTTCAACTCCAGCGGTTCTACCTCGCGCGCCTGGTACGCGGCCATATCTTTTGCTGTAACCAGGCCGCCGTGCTTTTGAAATCCCGCCGCGATCTGGCGGGCAACCTCTCCACGATAGAATGCTTCGACTGAATCCTTCCGGGCGAGCGTCTCCAGCAGTCTGGCCAGATCGGGGTTGCGAAATCGGTCGCCGGCTTGAAGTGGCTCTCTCTCTTTCAATAACAATTTGGCTGACGCAGGGTCCTGGCGGAGTTGCTTGGCCACCGCGCGGATCCCTCGAGCCAAACCTTCGCTGACGGGAAAACCTTCTTCAGCCAAGCGGATCGCGGGAGCTACCAATTCTCGAAACGATCGCGTGCCGTAACGGTCCAGCGCCAATTGCAGCCCAGCCAGCGTTCCGGGAACGCCCGCTGAAAGCCATCCATGCTCGTTAATCTGTCCACGAACTGCCCCGCGTTCGTCGATCGGGAACATGTTCGGCCTGGCGGCGGCAGGCGCGGCGGTGTTGAAGTCGATAGCGGTGATCTTTTTGCCTCCGGCCAACGCGATCACCATGTGTCCGCCATAGCCGCCGATGCCGCATCCGTTGGGGACAGCGACCCCAGCGGCGAGCGCCGCGGCGACTGCGGCATCGATCGCATTGCCGCCTTCGCGCAGAACCTTGTTTCCGACTAGTCCGCCGACGGCACTGTACATTGCGTGGGCTCGCGGCCATGATGGACTGTGCGCCAAAACCGGAAACCGGCGAATTTGTTCTCTTCAAAGTTTCGACACCGGCGCATTTTTGTGCTTTTGGCGAAGGTGACTCGCCGGAGCTGTTTTCGACGGCGTTGGAGGCAAAGCTTCAAGCCTCAGGTTTTGCCGGACATCACTGACCTGTCGGCGCCGAGGAACAACGGATTGAGATGCCGGTCATAAAGATTTTCCGTCACGTTCCGGGCGATGGTCGGTTCGCACTCGTTCAACAGTTTCAGATAACGATCGCCCATCCTGGCGGCGACTTTGTAGCCGACGTGCAGCAACTGTCTTAGATACGGATTGAACGACCGGCATTTCGGGTCGTGGCGCAGCTCGCTGACAAATTGTTCAGAGTCCCAACCCTGCACGGCCGTCTTTGATGGCAGCTTCTTCGCGTCGATGTCAATCACGGCCGCGTACGGGGCGCAGAGTTCGTCCACGTGGGCGAATGCCTCCGCGTAAATCTCCTTCGCCAGCGCCAGGCCCTCGCCGCCGGCTTCCGCGAGCCCGATCACTTCTTCCAGCCAGGTTGTGCCGGCGGTCTTGATGTGCAAACCGGCGTTGAATCGCGCCAGGGCCTTGCGGATTGGCGCGTAGATCGAAAACTTGTCGCTGCCGGAATGGACGCTCAGTTTCAGATTGGCCGGGAACCGGTACTGCTTGACGGCGAAAGCGATGACGGCGAGATCGGCGTTGAACTCCTGCTCGAACTGCGCCAGGTCGCCAACGTAATCCACGCCCTTGTTGAAGCGCCCGGTAAATTTTGGCGCGATCGTTTGAACGGGAACCCCTTCGTCCGCGAGGGCGGCGAGAATCACCAGCAGTTCCGGCGGCGTCTGCGAGCTGTCCGTCTCATCCATCGAGATTTCGGCGATGAAATTGCTCAGGCCTTTGGCCGTTTCGATGTGACGGCAAATCCGCCCGGCCTCCTGCGCCGCGAAGAGATATTTGTTCGCGACACGTTGAACCTCTGCACGCGCGATCTCCAATGGTCGCCCGATGTTCGGAACCTCGATTCGCCCGACCAATTCGCTGTGACGATCAACAAACGATTTCACCGACGATCCACGGTTTCAAGGCGGATGTGGTCGGCGTCCACGTGATAAGGCTTGTTCCACTTCAATTCGCGTACGGCTTCGTCCGCAGCGGCGCGCACGCTGGAGGGCTCGGAGCCGATGGTCACGTGTTCGCGGTTGGACTTGTTCCAGACCGGGATGACTTCGACGCCCTGGTTGGCCGCTTTCAGGCACGCGTGTAACTGGGCCTTCGCCTGATGCGCGAATCGGTCTCCAACTCCAACCGAATACTTTCCCAAGGTCAGCATCTTGTTACTCTCAAACGGCCACGCTCTGGGAGATAACGATAGGAACCGTTCTGTCGCGTGACCAGAACTTTTGCGGCTGTTGAACTGCGTAGCCGCCGACGTAAGGAGGCGGAAACACTCAGGAGGCTTGCCGCTCCAGGGCCCCGGCCGTCCATGAGCGCTCGTCTTCGTTTGACCGGAATGCAATCCAACTGGTAAGCATCAGACCTGAGATGCGCTCTGCGATTACGATTTCACTCATTCCCGAAGCTCACGGCGCTCCCTTCGTCTTCCGGGACGACCTTGCCGCCGGATGCGAGAGGGCGGCTGCGCTCGGATTCGACGCCGTGGAGGTTTTCCCCCGCTCGGCTCAGGAACTGGACGTTCAGCAACTCAAGAACCTCCTGGCTCAGCATCGTCTCCAGCTCGCGGCGGTCGGAACGGGCGCGGGCTGGATGGTCCACCAGTTGCGCCTGACGGATGCCGACACCGAAACGCGTCAGTGCGCTCAGGAGTTCGCCGCGGCGATCGTCGAGGTCGCCGGCGGTCTCGGCGCCCCGGCGATCATTGGTTCCATGCAAGGGCGCTGGGAAGGCGGCGTCACCCGCGATCAGGCGCTCGGGTGGCTGGCCGAAGCGCTCGAAGAACTTGCGCCGCACGCTCAGAATCACCGCGTGCCTTTGCTCCTGGAACCGCTCAACCGCTATGAAACGAATCTGCTCAATAACGTCGCCGACTCGCTGGACCTGCTGAGGAAGCTCCGCGCGCAGAACGTGAAACTGCTTTGCGACCTGTTTCACATGAACCTGGAAGAGGCGAACATCGCGGATGCGCTTCGTCTGGCCGGCCCGAAGCTGGGGCACCTTCACTTTGCGGATTCGAACCGTCGCGCCTTCGGCTTCGGTCACACGGACCTGGCGCCGGTGGTTCAGGCGCTGCGCGACATCGGCTACGCGGGCTGTGTTTCGGGAGAGGTTCTGCCCCTGCCCGACAGCGAGACCGCGGCGAAGCAGACAATCGCAAGCTTCAAAAGGTGGTTCGGTTGAATTTGAGATTTCAAACTGGAGACCCGAAACTGTGCTAAAGCATCAGCTCATTCATCCGAAGATCAACGAGGTGCTTGGCCGCGCCGGTCATCACGCCAAAATCCTGATCGCCGACGGCCATTATCCCGCCTCCACAAAGCGCGGGCCGAACGCGGAGTTGGTTTGCCTGAACCTCTCGCCCGGAATTGTGACCGCCAGCCAGGTCTTGCGCGCTCTGCTCAGCGCTGTGCCGGTGGATCACGTCAACACCATGGGCATCCCCGCCGACGATCCTTACGCGCGAAAAGGCGAACCACCGGTGTGGAATGAATTTCGCAAAGTGGTCAAAGCAGCGCGCTTGAAACTCAAGCTGGAGCCGATCTCCAAATGGGATTTCTACACAGCGGTTGAGTCGCCCGATCACGTGCTGACCATCCAGACCGGCGACCAGGCGCTCTGGGCGAACGTGCTGCTCACGATGGGTTGCCGCACCGGCTGAATGTGAACCACAGATGGACTTAGCGCAGCCAAGCCGCAACCGAAGTAGCGCAGAGTTCCAAGTCTGCTGTTTCGTGGGTTTCCAAACCCGCCAACCGCGCGCCGTCGCACGCCCCGCCGATTTGGAAATCGGCGACACAGCAGGTTTGGAAACCTGCGCTACACCCAGGCGCTGCCTCGCACGAAATTTGCGCAAGCTGCGAACATTTTGGGCATAGTAGTACGAATGAATCCGACGTATCAGTTAATTCATTAACCATTTACTAACGAGGGAACTCACCATGAATCAAAAGGATCAGACTGGAAACCGCGTTGTTGTCGTTGGCATTTGCGGGAGCATAAGACGCGGCAGTTATACCCGCATGGCGGTACAGATTGCCTTGCGCGGCGCCCAGGAGCTCGGCGCCCAGACAGGACTGATCGATCTCAAGGATTACCATCTTGTCTTATGCGATGGGAAGGAGGACGAAAGCACTTTGCCTGAGGATGTGTTTAAGCTGCGGCGAGAGGTAAGCCGGGCCGGAGGGATCATTCTGGGAACGCCCGAATATCATGGGAGCTTCAGCGGCGTATTGAAGAACGCCCTGGACCTTATGGGATTCGATGAAATCGAAGGCAAGATGATCGGGCTCGTTGGTGTCTCCGGCGGCGC
>QHOP01000224.1:0-5340 GCA_003219345.1 Verrucomicrobiota bacterium | reverse complement strand
GTCAAGTGGCCCGTTTTGCTTATCTGCACACGTCGGAAAAGGCGCAGGAATTCCTCAGAGCCTGGGAAGGCGCTCCTTTGAACCCTGGGGGCGCCAAAGATTAAGCGTCAGGAGAGACGGCTTCAAATGCGGAGTGCGGAGTGCGGAACGCGGAATTGAGCCGGAGCCTGCGTCGACTGCTACGGTTCAGGGGCTCAATGCGCGAAATCTATTGGGGAAATCTCTCCCTGCCTGACGAGAAGTAGCCCAGGCGGCGGTCTGCTGAACGGTTGCGATGTAGTGTTTGTTCTGTGAGTATGAACGCCCGCCCTCACCCCGGCCCTCTCCCCCAGGAGAGGGGGAACCATTCCCCGCCCTTTGGCGATGCGGACGCGTCAGGTTGTCGTGCGGGTCCCCCTTCTACGGGAACAAGGCTTGTTTGTCTCTGACGACGTGCGCTACGCTTTCGCAACAATTTCATGAAAGCCATCCAACTTGAAAAACCACTGTCGTTCCGCCCGATTGAAATTGCCGAGCCGAACCAGCCCGGCCCGGGCGAAGCGCTGGTGCGCATTCATCGCATCGGCATTTGTGGCACGGACTTCGGCGGTTACCTCGGCAAGATGCCGTTCTTCAGTTACCCCCGCATTCCGGGGCACGAACTCGGCGTCGAAGTGCTCGCGGTCGGCGACCGCGTGACGAACGTAAAGCCGGGCGACCGCTGCTCCGTGGAGCCATACCTCAATTGCCAGAAATGTTACTCGTGCCAGCGCGGTCACTCGAATTGTTGCGAAAACCACAAAACGCTCGGCGTCATGTGCGACGGCGGCATGTGCGAGCGGATGATTCTGCCCGCCCGCAAGCTGCACCTCTCGCGCAAGCTGGCCCTCGAACAGCTGGCGCTCGTGGAAACCCTCGCCATCGGTTGCCATGCCATCAACCGCGGAGAGCCGCAGCCGGGCGAACACGTCCTCGTCATCGGCGCGGGGCCGATCGGTCTTTCCGTGCTCGAATTCGCCAGGCTCAGCGGCGCGCAGACGATTGTGATGGACATGAACGAGCAACGCCTGGCGTTCGTGCGCGAGAAGCTGGGCGTGCCCGACACGATCTTCACCAAAGGCGATGGCGAGGAGTTCAGACGGCTCGGCGATTTAACGAATGGCCAGCTCGCCGATGTGGTGGTGGATGCCACCGGCAGCAACAAGTCGATGAGCCACGCGCTGAATTACTGCGCCTTCGCCGGGCGGCTGGTCTATGTCGGCATTACCCAGGAGCCGGTTTCGTTTCCGCACGCACCAATCCTGCACCGCCGCGAGCTGACGCTACTCGCCAGCCGCAATGCCCTTGCGCCTGATTTCATCCGGATCATCAGGTTGATTGAGGACGGAGAAATCGACACGCGTCCGTGGATCACACACCACGCGGACTTCGACGGGATGATCGCGGAGTTTCCGAACTGGCTGAAGCCGGAAACCGGGGTGATCAAGGCGATGGTGGAAGTGCAATAACGAATTCCGAATGACGAATTCCGAAGGAATGATAAAACCCGAGGCGCGAAAAGCCCGCCAACGGATGCCGTCGATCGAAGTTCGTCATTGGGTCTTTCGGATTTCCTTCGGTATTCGGAATTCCTCATTCGGACTTTGAAGCCGTATGCGCCTCGACTCACATCAACATTTCTGGTCTTACGACGCGCAGCAATACCCGTGGATTCCGAAAGGATCGGCGTTGCAGCGCGACTGGCTGCCAAATGACCTCGCGCCGTTGCTGGCGAAGGCCGGGCTCGATGGATGCGTGGCTGTGCAGGCTCGGCAAACGGTCGAGGAATCGCGTTGGCTGCTAACGCTCGCGGACCACGCGCCGATCGTCAAAGGCGTCGTTGGCTGGGTGGATTTGCGTTCGGACAAGGTCGAGGAACAACTGGCCGAGTTGTCGAAGCACCCGAAGTTCGTCGGTGTGCGGCACGTGGTGCAGGACGAACCGGACCAGCTGTTCATGGTGCGCCCCGAATTCCAGCGCGGGATTGGAAAGTTGAAACCATTCAAGCTGACCTACGACATTTTGATTTATCCGAAGCAACTTCCGGCGGCGATCGAACTGGTGAAACGATTTCCCGAACAACCGTTTGTGCTCGACCACATCGCCAAGCCGTTCATCAAGGACGGGATCGTGTCGCCGTGGCGCGAGCTGATTCGTGAACTCGCAAGATCGCCGCATGTCTTCTGCAAAGTCTCCGGCATGATCACCGAAGCGGGCCATGCGAACTGGAAACCTTCCGATTTCAAGCCGTTTCTCGACGTCGTCTTCGAGGCGTTCAGCGAAGAGCGCCTGATGTTCGGTTCCGACTGGCCGGTCTGCCTCCTGGCGGGCAGTTACGAGCGCCTGTTCGCGCTGGTGGACGACTACACTTGCCAGCTAACCCGCGAAGCGCGCGCGAAGTTTTTTGGCAGCAACGCCGCGCGGTTCTACGGTGTGTCGAAGGAGCGGCCGGGCGTCAGTGGTTGACTCTTCACCATGACCTGGCGAGACCTTGGATTCTGCCGGAGGAACCTAAATCCGAATGACGAATGACGAATGACGAAAGAAATCCGAATCCTCAAAATCAAGTCAAGGGCGGGCGCAATCCGTTTGTCATTTGGATTTTGGTATTCCTTTGGCATTCGTCATTCGGGTTTCGTCATTATCCAGAGTGTCCATACTCCGACTGCTCCGGTTCAGCGGCTTGGACGGGCCTCGAAACCGCATGACGTTCGATTGATCCAGCACGACTGCTTATTCGATTCATTAAGCGGACCGAAATCGTGAAAAATTTCACAAACTTTCTTGCGGCTGCCTTTGGCGAGGACTAAAGATTCCTTGCAGCGTGGATATACTTCTGACTTTACCGGTGACGCTGCCGAAGATTTGACGTTGATAAAAACGTTGACGGTCGCGGGCTATTCGCAACAATCACCGGCTCACGCGAACGCAAAGTCGCGCTCAGGCCAGACACCGGAACGGTTCATAGGCGAAGAACTTAAATGTCGGACATTTTCCCAAAGTGGACGAACCGGCTGCCGCTCCAAATCGCCGTGGGCACTGTGCTGGTTGGAACCGCGGTAACGGCCGGGGTGTGGTATTATTTCACTCCGAAATACACGCGCGTTGGTTACCAGCCCATCCAACCGGTGGCTTTTTCGCACGCGATCCACGCCGACCAACTCGGCCTGGACTGCCGCTACTGCCACAGCGCGGTGGAAAAATCGTGGTATTCCAACGTCCCATCCGCTTCGACCTGCATGAACTGTCACAGCCAGGTGTTGAAGGACAGTCCCAAGCTGGAACTGGTGCGGGAGAGCGCGGCGACGGGCAAGCCGATTCCCTGGGTCCACATTCACAAGACGCCCGACTACGTTTATTTCAACCATTCAGTCCACGTGAACCGCGGCATCAGTTGTGTCGAGTGCCATGGCCAGATCAACAAAATGGACGAGGTTTATCACGCCAAACCGTTCAGCATGACCTTCTGCCTCGATTGCCATCGCAATCCCGCCGCGCGGGTCCGTCCGCCCGACAAGATCACGGACCTGAACTGGAAGTGGAACGACGACCCGAAGATTGCCGCTGAAATGCAGAAACAGAACGGCGAAAAGTTCGTGCACGACTGGAAAGTTCAATCGTTGCAGAGTTGTTCCGCCTGTCACCGATGAGCAAAACCATTCCTCCACCCTGCCCGGAGCCGGAGAGCGGCCCGAAATATTGGCGCAGCCTCAATCAGCTGGCTGACACGCCGGAGTTTCGTCAATGGGTGGAACACGAGTTTCCCTCGGGCGCCGGCGAACTGACTGACCCCGTCACGCGCCGGCATTTCGTCAAGATCATGTCCGCTTCGTTCCTGCTCGCGGGCTTTGGGCTGAGTGGGTGTCGGCGGCCGGAGGAAAAGATTCTGCCGTTCGGCAAAGCGCCGGAGAATTACATCCACGGCGCGCCGCAATTCTTCGCGACGGCCATGCCAACGCGCGGCAGCGCTATTCCGCTGGTCGTCAAATCAAATGACGGGCGACCGACGAAAATCGAAGGCAACGCGTTGCACCCGGACAGCAACGGCGCCTCGGACCACTATGCGCAGGCCTCCATCCTGAACGTTTACGATCCCGACCGCGCGATGCGGTTCGTCAGGAACGGCAACATCGTGAAGCGCGAGGCGGCGCTGGATTTTCTGGGCGAGTTGTCGAAGAAATCCCAGGCGGATGGCGGCCAGGGACTGTGTTTCCTGTCGGAGCGCAGCAGTTCTCCGTCGCGCGAGCGGTTACGGAAGCTGATCGGCGATAAATTCCCGAAAGCGCGCTGGTTCGTTTACGAGCCGGTGGATTTCGATGTCCATCGCCTGGCGGCGTCGGTCGTGTTCGGCAAATCGGCGACGCCTTATTACAAGCTCGACGAAGCGAAGGTGATTGTTTCGCTCGACTGCGATTTTATCGGCGGCGAAGAGGACGCTTACCTCCACATCCGCCGGTTCACCAAGGGCCGCAAAATCGAGAAGCCGACCGACACGGTTAACCGGCTGTATGCGGTCGAAGCGTTGTTTACTCTGACAGGAGCGAACGCGGACCATCGTTTGCGTTTGCCCAGCAGCGCGGTCGAGCAGGCGGTGAAATTGCTCGGCACAAAAATCAGTTGGCAATTCGCCTCTGAAGTCGGGCCTCTCCAACTCGACGACGAGAAAGCTTCGCAATGGATTTCAAAATGCGCTGAAGATTTGTTGAAGAACCGCGGCCGATCACTGGTGATTGCCGGCCATCGCCAACCGCAGGCGGTTCATCTCATGGTTCACGCGATCAACGCCGCGCTCGGCAACATCGGCAAGGCCGTCGTTTTCCTCGACGCGCCGGAGGCGAAGGAGGAAACGATTGCGGACCTCGCGCAGGTGTTGAACTCCGGCCAGGTCGAGACACTGGTGATGCTCGGCGGCAACCCGGTTTACAACGCGCCCGCCGATTTGAGCTGGGCGCAGGCGCAGCGCAAAGCCAAGACCGTTGTTCGCCTTGGCTATTACGAAGACGAAACGGCAGAATTCTGCGACTGGCATTTGCCGCTGGCGCACTACCTCGAATCATGGGGTGATGCGCGCACGGCTGATGGCACGCTGGTTCCTGTGCAGCCGCTCATCGAACCATTATTCGGCGGTATTTCGGAGTTGGAAGTGCTCGCGCGCATTGGCGGACTGGAAAAGGTCAACCCGTATGACATCGTCCGCGAGACGTATGGCCACCTTGCTGGCGATGGCGAAGACAAGTGGAAGAGATTTTTGCACGATGGTTTTCTGCCGGGCAGCGCCGCGAAACCGGTCGAGGTCCAATTCAACGCGAGCGCGGCGGCGAC
>QHOP01000223.1 GCA_003219345.1 Verrucomicrobiota bacterium | reverse complement strand
GAAATTGGAGTTCCTGCAAAACGCGGCCGGTGCCTTCCGCAACGGCGGTGAGAGGATCGTCCGCAATGTGGACCGGCAGGCCGGTTTCTTCGGCCACCAATCGGTCAATGCAACGCAACAATGAACCGCCGCCCGCCATGACGATGCCGCGATCCACCAGGTCGGCGGACAATTCAGGGGGACAACGCTCCAAAGTGATGCGAATGGACTCCAAAATGCTGGTGAGAGGCTCCTTCAGGGCTTCCCGGATTTCCTCGGAACGAACCGTGAGGGTCTTCGGCAACCCGGCGCTCAAATCGCGCCCTTTGACTTCCATGGTTAATTCCTGTTCCAGAGGAAAGGCCGAGCCAATGCGGATTTTTATTTCTTCCGCAGTGCGTTCGCCAATCATCAAGTTGTAGGCACGTTTCATGTAGGCGACGGTGGTTTCATCGAACTCGTCGCCACCGACGCGCAAACTGCGACTGAACACAATTCCTGCCAGGGAAATGATCGCAATTTCACAAGTGCCGCCGCCAATATCGACAATCATATTGCCGGCGGGTTCATGCACCGGCAAACCGACACCAATCGCCGCGGCCATCGGTTGTTCGATCAGATAGACCTCGCGCGCGCCGGCGTGAGTGGCGGAATCTTTGACCGCCCGTTTTTCCACTTCCGTGATGCCGGAAGGGACGGCCACCACGACTCGGGGAGCGATCAGTTTGCGACGGTGGACCTTCTGGATGAAATGCCGCAGCATTGCCTCCGTGATTTCAAAATCGGCAATCACGCCATCTTTCATGGGCCGGATGGCGACGATGTTGCCGGGCGTGCGGCCGAGCATGCGCTTGGCTTCCTCCCCGACCGCCAAGACGTTGGTCGTTCCCGCTTGAATGGCAACGACGGAAGGTTCACGCAAAACGATTCCCTGATCACGAACGTAAACGAGAGAATTCGCAGTCCCAAGGTCTATCCCAATGTCGTTGGCAAACAGGCTCTTAAGTTGCGCAAACATGAATTGTGCCTAGCACCTTAACACGTTACGTGCGTCAAGTGTGCGCGGTCAAGTCTATTAACTGGTTGTTCGCCAACGCTGAAGGGCTGTCGGAACCGGTGGGAAGAATTTCGACTCGGCTGACAAGTTTTAAGGGAAATGTTGGTGCCAGAGGAGGGATTTGAACCCCCGACCAAAGGCTTATGAGTCCTCTGCTCTACCCCTGAGCTACTCTGGCACGCGGGTGGTTATCCTTCGCGGACGCCTGCTGCGCTGTCAAATGGAATGATGGTCTTCCGTCCGTTTGCACGCGCGAACCGACCTTCAAAGGGTCCGGTAAAAGTGCTTTACACCTCCCGGCATGAAACTTAAACTCCTCGTTTCTTAATAAAGAAAATTGATGAAATTGATGGACAGCATGGAAGCGAAAACGAAGACGATTGAAGAATTTCGGATTCACGAGCACGACACCGGGTCGGCGGACGTTCAGATTGCTTTGTTGACGCAGCGCATCAACCATTTGACCGAGCACCTTCAGAAAAACGTCAAGGACCACAGTTCGCGGCGGGGATTGCTCAAAATGGTCGGCCAGCGTCGGCGTCTGCTGGATTATCTCCATAACACGGACGCCGATCGTTACCAGGCGCTCACCCGGAAGCTGAAGCTTCGCAAGTAGTCCTCGGTTTGCGGAAATGGTCCCCCGCATTTCCATTTCATCATTTTTGAGCAGGCAATTCGCTTGAAACATCCGGCGAACGACTCTGGAAAAGCGCGACCTAGGTCGATTCTGCCGGCTCAAAATCACATCGCGCATCAAACCATGCCCGTTGGCACTGGGAAATTTCATTCGGCGTCCGCGCGCCGGACATTGAATGAAGTTCCTCCGGGTCAACGGGTATAAGGGAACAGTTATGTTAGAAAAAACATCGGTCCAGGTAGAAGCGCAACGAATTCACATTGAAACCGGCAAACTCGCCAAACAGGCGGACGGCGCCGTTACCGTTCAACTGGGTGAAACCATCGTCGTCGTCGCCGCCGTGGCCGCCACCGGCGCCAAGCCCGGCCAGGATTTCTTCCCGCTGACGGTGGACTACCGCGAGAAAGCGGCCGCTGCGGGCCGGTTCCCCGGCGGTTACTTCAAGCGCGAAGGGCGCCCGACGGAAAAGGAAATACTCACTTGCCGGATGATTGACCGGCCCATCCGTCCTTTGTTCCCTAAGGGATGGTATAACGAAGTTCAGGTGCAAAGCATTTTGTTGAGCGCCGACGGCGAAAACGACCCCGATATCCTCAGCATCATCGGCGCATCGGCGGCGTTGATGGTCAGCGATATTCCTTGGGACGGCCCGCTGGGAGCCATGCGCATCGGACGCATCAAAGGGCAGTTCGTGGCCAATCCCACGCACGCGCAGATGGCCGAAAGCGACCTCGACCTCGTTTACGTCGGCAACGAAAAGGAACTGGTCATGTTCGAGGGTTCTGCGAAGGAAATTAGCGAAGCCGACTTTAACGCTGCGCTGCAATTCGGCCACGAAGGTTGCCAGCCGATTATCGCGGCCCAGAAAGAGCTGGCCAGGCGTGCCGGGAAAACCAAACGCGCCGTTTTGCTGAACGCCGTGCCGGACGAGATCCTCAAAGAAGCCAAGACGCTGGCTGGCGACCGCATGGTGCCGGCGCTCCTGACCCCGGGCAAACTCGCGCGCGAGGCAGCCGTCAAGACCGTGACGGACGAAGTCAGCGCAAAACTGATGGAGAAATTCGGCGCCGAGAAAGTCACCGAGTTCGTGCTCAAGGATGCTTTTTATTACCTGCAAAAAGAGGCCGTGCGCAGTTTGATTCTGGACGGTCAGAAACGGATGGATGGCCGTGGTTTTGAAGACGTTCGTGCGCTTTCCTGCGAGGTGGGCGTGTTGCCTCGCGCGCACGGCTCGGCCTTGTTCAGCCGCGGTGAAACGCAGGCGTTGGTTCTCGCCACCCTCGGCACGTCCGAGGACGCGCAGGAATTCGATTCCTACACTGGCGGAGAGAGCGAGAAGCAGTTCATCCTCCATTACAACTTTCCCAATTTCTCCGTCGGCGAAACCGGCCGCATCAGCGGACCGGGACGCCGCGAGATCGGCCATGGCGCGTTGGCTGAGCGTTCGATCGAGCCCATGGTTCCGCTCGATGCCTTTCCTTACACGATTCGCGTCACCTGCGAAATCATGGAGTCGAATGGCTCCACCTCGATGGCTTCGGTCTGCGGCGGCAGTCTCGCGCTGATGGACGGCGGTGTGCCATTGATCCGACCGGTGGCCGGCATCAGCATCGGCATTTGCACGGACACGGACGACCGGGGCGCAATTTCACGCTACCGGCTGCTGACCGACATCATCGGCTGGGAAGACGCTTTTTGCGACATGGATTGCAAGATTGCGGGTACCGAAAGAGGCATCACCGGTTTTCAGCTCGACCTCAAGCTGCCCGGACTTCCCCACAAACTGATGGCGGAAGCGGTGGAGAAGGCCCGGGTAGCGCGCCTGGCCATTTTGAAGAAAATGACCGACACGCTGGCGGCGCCGCGGGCTGACCTGAGCAAATACGCCCCGCGCATCATCACACTGAAGATCAATCCGGAGCGAATCGGCGAGTTGATCGGCCCCGGCGGCAAAAACATCAAACGCATCGTCGAGGAATCAGGCTGCGAAATTAACATCGAGGACGACGGCACGGTGAAGATTTACTCCGTCTCGGCTGATGGAATGAAAATTGCCCGCGAAGCCATTGAGAGCATGACCGCCGAAATCGAAGTCGGCAAAGTTTATCGGGGCAAGGTGGTGACGATCAAAGAATTCGGCTGCTTTGTCGAGATTTTTCCGGGCAAGGACGGCCTGGTGCACATCAGCGAACTGGCCAATTTCCGCGTCAAGCAAACCGAGGACATCGTCAAGATCGGCGATGAAATCTGGGTCAAGTGCATCGGCATCGATGACAAAGGCCGCGTGAAACTCTCGCGCAAGGCTGCCATGGAGGAGCGGGACAAGCAGATGGTGGAAAAAACCTAAGCCAGCTTTTCAGTCCGATTGAAGGCGAGCAGGTTTTCCGGCTCGCTTTTTTTGTCAGAGCGACTCCCCGAAGTCAACGTCTTGCCGGGAAACCTCCTGGCTTTGAGGCATTCATCCAATTCAAGCCTCCGGCTTTGCGGAAGGTCGTGATTAGAACCACGAATCACAAGGTGGGGCGGGCGTCCTCGCGAGCCGCGTTGTTCCCTCGCCCAAGCTTGCCAAGCGTGCCACCCTCATTGTTAAATGGCTCCCGTGCTACAGCAACAAACCCTCCGGGAAACCGTTCATTTTGAGGGAGCGGGTCTGCACAGCGGCAATCGGGTCAGCATGACTTTTCTGCCTGCGCCGCCGAACACCGGGATCCGATTTCGCCGTGTCGATCTCGAAGGCAAACCCGAAATCGAGGCGCGCGTTGAAAACGTCAGCGACACAACGCGTTCAACGACGCTTTCCAAAGGGAATATACGGATCCACACGGTGGAGCACGTGATGGCCACCTTTGCCGGTTACGGTATCGACAATGTCATCGTGGAACTGGACGGGAACGAGCCACCGATCGCGGACGGCAGCGCGCGCGCCTATTGCCAGATGATCGAGACAGCCGGCGTCGCCCCGCAGCCGGAGAAACGCGAGCCCTATAAGGTTACAACGCCGATCGAGTTGCACGTGGGCGAGTCGCTCCTGTCCGTTTTTCCGCATGACCGCCTGAAAGTCACTTGCACGAGCGCGGACAAACACGGGCGGTTTACCCAATTCTTCAGCGCGGAGGTCTCGCCGGAAACCTGGGAACGAGAGCTGGCGCACGCGCGCACGTTTTGTTTTTACGAGGAAATCGAATTTCTGATTAAGAACGGGTTGATCAGAGGGGGCAGCCTGGAAAACGCGGTGGTCATTCGCGATGAC
>QHOP01000222.1 GCA_003219345.1 Verrucomicrobiota bacterium | reverse complement strand
AGCTTTTCTGCTTCGGTCTGCAAATCCTGAATCGTGCACAAGCCGCATTGCTTGCAGAGCAGACCGAACTCATCGAACGGCGCTGGACATTTACTCTCGACGCGCAGGCATTTCGGCAACAGCAACAGCCGGCGTTCGTAAGGAACGGAGGCGAGCGTTTCCCGCCACATTTCGTTGTTGATCAGCACCCCGATGTAATCGACGAATAGCGGATCGCAGTTCAGCATCTTAACCACCCGTTCCGCGTGAACTTTGAGTTCTTCGACGGGCAAAGGCGGAACCGGATTGTGCTCCGCGACATAATTCCGCGCCACTTGCAGGATGTGGTTTCGCTGGATCGGCGTCTGCGGGATGTTCTTCTTTGGCGGACGAAAGCGTTGCTGGACGATGTGACGCGGAATGACGAGAGGGGCGGTTTGCATAATCAGTTTGTTCGCTGGTCCATTAAGCGCTTTCTGGCACAATGACTTCGCCTCGCGCAGTAGTATGCGCTACCCGACGCGCCGGGTCGAGTTTTGATTTCAATTCACGCGCCTTCGACGCCGCGTCGTGCCGGCCGTCTCGATACGCGCCGAAATCGCTGAACCAAAACCTTTTTGCCAGTCGATACAACCAATGCTTCTCCGGCACTTCCTCGCCGGGCAGCCATTGGCTGAACCGCGGCTGCATCGCTTCCAGCTCTTCCAGCGCCGTGCCGCGCACGGTCGTGTCGCGCGCGCCGTGCTTGCGCACCAGTTCCTTCACCAAATCAGGCCGCTCCAGCACAACGCAGCCGCGCGTCGCCTGCGCCGAAAGCTCGCGGAAATCGCGCAGGAAAGCCGACTGCCGCATCGTCTCGAAGACGCCGCGCGAATCGCGAACGTTTTCGACGGCGAACTGGATAATGGGGCACGGCTCGATGTCGCCGCGCGGGCTGACGTGATGGCTGACGCCGGTGGCCATCGGACAAAGCGCCTGGCCGTTGTGGTCGTAGTAGGCGTCGACGATGGCGATGGGCATCTTCGCCCGCGCCTCGACCACGAACTTGCGGACGCGGACGAGCTGGTCAGGGCGCAAAGCAAGTTGCGGATTCATCTTCGGTCCGACTGGCCGGTAAGTGTGATACCAGACGTAGTGCACGCCGCGCTGGATGAGTTCCTGCAGCCATTGTTCGGTCAAGAGTTCGTCGATGTTCGACTGGCAAACGCTGGTGGCCACTCCGGTAAGAAGCCTGGCGCGCAGACAATGTTCCAGCCCGCGCATCGTTCGGTTGAACACGTCCTTCTTGCCGCGGCGCTGATCGCTGGTGATTTCACGGCCTTCGATGCTGACCAGCGGCGTGGCGTTGCCCAGCTCGCGCAGGCGGTTCGCGACTTTCTCCGTGATGAACTGGCCGTTGGTGAAAAGCTGAAAGTAACAGTCGGGGTGCGCGGCGAGCAGGTCGAGCAACTCCGGGTGCATGAACGGCTCGCCGCCGAGGATGCCGAAGAACGCGTTCCCGTGCCGCTTGGCGTCGGTAATGGTGCGATTGAGCATGTCGAGGTCGATGGCGTCCTTCTCCTCCACGTCCACCCAGCAACCCTGGCAGCGCAGATTGCACGAGTTAATGATGGAAAGATAGAGGAACGGGGGGAAGTATTCGCCGCGTTTGATGCGCCGCTTGAACTGCTCGACCGACAGCATCCCCTTCACTCCGAAGTTCCAGAGAAACTTCGCGATGCAGCGCTTGTCGGTCGTGCGCAGGATGCGGCTGGCAAGTCTGGGCAGCATTCGATTTTAGCCTTGGCGAAACAAGAAAAACGCGGCGACGGCTCCGGCAACTACGCAGAGAATCGTCAACACGATTTTTATCCCAAGAGTTCGTTTCCCTTCCTCAATTTCAGTTTTCATCGCGTTTGTTTTGTTAAGATCGCCTGCGCCCTGGCCTTCGCTTCTTCCGCCCGGCGTGCAATTTCCTCCGGCGACGGCGGACTCATCAACACTTCCGAAGGAATATCACAAAGCACGGCGACAATCGTCGTCTGCGCGACAAAACGGTGACCAATGTTGTCCACGACGACACCAAAGCCTTCGAGTGTCCGGACGCCAAGCAACGTCATATCCCCGGGTTCGGCAAATACCACTTCATCGGTCGTCTCATAGCCCTCGGCGCGCAGAATCGCGTAGCCCACCTGACGCTTTACGATCTGCTTGGTTGCTGTGGCAAATGTGCGATCCCGCCGCGGGAGGATGCCGATTTGCTGGAGCGCGGCGGCTGGAAGCCAGGTCAATTCCGAGTCTGTGTCCACCAACGTCTCCATGGGCGCAGTCGCGAGTTCTTCGCGTTTCGGATTTACGACCACGACGTTGACTTTGAACATACTCATGCGCTACGCGGTTGAGGCGCCCCTTTGCTGTGCTGCCAACACTGTCTGCGCCTTGGCTTTGGCTTCTTCCGCCCGGCGCGCAATTTCCTCCGGCGACGGCAAACTCATCAACACCTCCGGCGGGATGTCGCCGGCGCTGGCAAGCTTGACCAGGCACTTCTGCCGTTCCTGCAAAGCCTTGTCCGCGTCGCGTTCCTTCGAGAAGCGTGACTTCGCCTTCTCGCTGCGTTCACGCAGCATGGCGTAAACGTCACCACCCAGCAGGGCGCTGATGTCGATCTTCATTTTCTCGCGCTGCAAGTCGGCGTCGCTCACCACGTCGCCGTTGATGGGGCCGGCCTTGTATTTGGGGAACATGATGGCGGCTTCGGGACAAACGCGCGAGCAGGCCGGGCAATTGGTTTTACAGTTGTCGTTGTTCTGGACCTGAATGCGCTGCTGCTCGTCCACGCCGTACACGCCGAACAGGCAGAAACTCAGGCACTGCATGCAATTGGTGCAGCGGTCGTAGTCGATGACCGGAAACCACGGCTTCCAATCGCCGTGTTTCGCGGCGTTGGTTTCGGCCCGGAGTGTTTCAACCGCCTCAGCGATCCGGTTCGAGTCGAAGTCGGTGATATCCTGAAAGCGGAGATTGACCAAGCCACTGGCATCCTCGCCGAGCGGCGCGCGTCCGTCGTTAAATCGGCCAAGTACGAGCAACGAAGTGCGGTCGGCGGGGGCGACTCGGCCTTTGTCCGAGACGCGCGTGACAGCGAAACCCTTTTCAAGCAGCGTCGTCATTGTGGTAAAACGGTCGCCGGCTTCCAGCGGTTGCGCGCCGTCGCCTTCGTAGAGCACGACGCGAAGTGTGGTTTGCTCTTTCAGGGGCATGGGAATTAAAAATTGCGAATTGGAAATTTCTCATTTCGCATTGAGTTTCTCGGTGACATAGCAGCGCATATGCGCGTTGCACCATTCCGGGCGGTCAACGTTGATTTAGCGATAATTTTGGCAAGCTGTTCACACTCGTCATGCAGAGGAGCAATTCTTCTTTCGGACAACAATCCAGCCTTCACAATGAACCGCAGCCAGCCACGTGTCTCGCGAAGTTCCTTCAACGCGATGCTGAGTTTGTGAACGAAATCGGCGCGGCTCTCGGCGGCGCAGCCTTCGTCGTAATTCGGTGGCGCAGACGTTCCGCAACGAACGAGTTGTCCGGCCACATGCCGCCCCAGCCGCTTGTCCGGCAAAGCGTCCACCACTTTGCCAATGCGCGCGGCAAAATTCCACAGCCGTTCTGACAAGTCGTCGGGAGTCATGGCAATCCGTCAATAACTTGCAATGAGAAATTAGCAATTTTCAATTCTCCCTCAATCATGCGGCCACCTCGCTCTTCGGCAACTCAACAGCACTCGGCTTCGTCGCTTTGCCAGTGGGCAAATTCGGTTGGAGTTCTGCGCTGAACAAGGCGTTGGCGACTTCATCAGCGCTTTGCACGCGCATGTTGAGAATCTCTGCCGCCTCTATCGGTAACGGCGCTTTCGCGGCGTGGAAGAGCCATTTCACCGCGCGCGGGTAGCAGGCGGCGATCTTCACCGCGCCGCCATCGGCCAGCCGTTTCAATGCCGGGTCCAGCCGGGCGCTCATTTCGCACAAGTCCGCCACGGCATCGAAGGCGACGCCGGATTCGCAAAGTTTCTTCAGCACCGCTTCTTTCACCTCTTTCGGAACGACCTGAGCGTAAGTGCAGTTGCAGTACAGGATGCGCGGTGGCGTCGTCATGATTTGTCCGCCCAGTCTAACATCATTTCGTTTGGCTGCAACGTGTGCTTTTGGCAATGCGACTTCGTCAAATCGGCGCGATAATCCGATGCGTCGGTTGCGGTTTGCCGGGGCGAAAATGCTCTAAATGTTCCAGTTTTGCTTTCAAGCCACGGAAACGTTCGGCCAAGCCCGCTACGGCGCTTTCCACCGCATCGCGCAGGACTTCCGGCGCCGACTCGGCGCGCAGGTTGATGATGAGCTGGCCGCTTTCCACGGGATGTTCCAGGGCTTGTGACACCTCAGGGACGTAATCGTTACGCACCAGGTTAACGACCGCGATGTCCCCTAAACCTCCGTCCGGGCTGAAGGTCATTTTCAGGTGGGCCACCTCCGCGTCAGCGCTCCGAAGGCGCTCCTGAATTGCGCCGGCCAATCGTTCGAGCACGGCGTTCGCGTCGAAGGCCTTTCTGTCCTCCAGTCGCACGGTGCAATTCAACCAGCCGAGCAACGCCTCGCCCTCGGCGTAGAGTTCGTAATTCACTTCCATCGCCGCGCGGGCAGTCTGTTCGGTGGCGGTGATGCGGTCAAACCACGAGCCCAAACCGGCGCCTGACCGCGCGGACACTTCAAAGAGCTCCGCACGCGGGAATTGAGCGGTCAGCTTCCCGCGGAGGATTTGCCGCTTCGACGCGTCGAGCACGTCGCACTTGTTGATGACGACGATGTCCGCTTCTTCCAGTTGCTTGCGGTAGATGTAGAGCACTTTCTCGGAAAACTTGCCTCCTTCCTCCAATCCGAAGACGCGCAGTGCGCGAATCGGGTCCACCAGCACGCTCAGCGGCGCGATGGAAAAGTTGTCGCCATAAATCCGGCGCAGCGGATACGTGACCGTCGCCACCAGATCGGTGCAACTGCCGACCGGCTCGGCGATGAACACGTCGGGACGTGTGGCGGCGGTCAGCTTGTTCGCTGCGTCCACGAGCGAATTGAACCGACAACAAAAACAGCCGCCCGGAATTTCTTCCGTAGCGAACCCGCGCGAACGGAGCATTTTCGTGTCCACCAGTTCGCTGCCCTGGTCGTTCGTGATCAGGCCG
>QHOP01000221.1 GCA_003219345.1 Verrucomicrobiota bacterium | reverse complement strand
CGATATGCGGGGATGACATCCGCGGCGATAGCTTCGTTGGCCGCCTTGGCCAATCGCTTGCGGTCTGCGTCCGGAACCGGCGCTGCGAAATTTTGGAACGGTTTGTAAAACGGGCTCTTTTCGGGCGCCGCCACGATTTGGTTGTCAATCTGCCTTGGGACACGCTGCATGACGATTTTCGGCTGCACGATCCGTTCGCGAATGCCCTCGCGCATCAGCGCAATCGTCTGGTCCAGATAGGCCGGAAACGACCGCAGCCGCGCGATCCAGTCCTCGTAGTCCTTCACCGTCTCGAAGCGGAGCGCGTCGGCCAGTTCGTCGGCGGTTTGAATGCCTTCGCGCTGATTGAGCGGCGCGAGATACCAGTGATAGGCATACTCCTTGGTGGCGGTCTCGTAGTGCTTCTGGAACAGGTCATAATTGAGCTGGTCCTTCGGCGACAGCATACGGCGGTCAATTTTTTTCAAGCGCCCCAGAACATCGCCGGCGTGTTCGTGGCGCTGCTCGATGGCGGCGAGACTCGCGTCCTCCCAGCGGTCGTTCCACCGGCGGTCGCCCAACTGCGATGCCCAGGTCGGATTTTGCTCCATCGTGTAGTCCCATTCGGTGTCGAACAGGCCCTGAAGCGCTTTCGTGGCCTGGTTCGCCGAACTGTCCCGCGCGTTCAACTGAAGCGAAATCGAGAGCAGCAAAACAATCAGCGCGGTCACCCGCGTGGAAAAAGGGAACTTCGTCATGGCTCGGAATTGTAGTTTGCGTGCGGCAGCGTGGCAATCCGCCCGTTCCCTGGTTCCCGATCACAGCCTGGATCAGGCTCGCGGGCGGACGCCGCGAAACTGACAGCCAGAGACGGCTGCGCTGCGTAGCGCACGCTTCCAGCGTGCGAGTTTTGCAGCATCCTTGCCGCCAGTCCGGAGAACGCATCGTGATCCGTCCGCATTCAGCCGAAGGCGTCCCGTAGTGGCGGGCCTCCGGCCTGCCGTAGAGCCGGGCGCCCTGCCCGGCGGACAAAAGGGTTCGAGACAACAACCGTTGAGGAATCCCCCCGTCGAGATCTATAAGATAGCAGGATGCGTCTGTCCCGCCACCCGAGCGCCGACTCCGTGATTGCTGAACCTGCGGTGATTGTGTTCAATAACGCGGTCATGTATTTTCCCAGGCAGGACGAGTTCTTAAAGCTGGCGGGGCAAGGCAATCTCATCCCGGTTACACGCCGCTTGCTGGCCGATTTCGAAACGCCTCTTTCAGCCTATCGCAAAATTCGCGGACAGGGCGAGTCGTTTCTGTTCGAGTCGGTCGAAGGCGGCGAGCATCTCGGCCGGTACTCGTTCGTCGGTTGCAACCCGCGCGCGGTCATCCGGCAGACCGGCAATCGCGTGGAAGTCATCGAAAACAAAAGAGTGACCGAAATTTTCGTCACTTCACGTCAGTCTGGTGTGAACGCTCCTGCGATTATCGCGTCCCCCTCACCCCGCCCCTCTCCCCCGGCGGCGGGGGAGAGGGTGGCCGACAGGTCGGGTGAGGGGGCTGCAAGCGATTCGGGATTGCCGATAAAAGACGGCCTCGAAGTCGTCGAGCGCGTTCTGAAAAAATATCGCGCCGTGCCGTTGCCGGGCCTGCCGCGTTTCACCGGCGGCGCCGTCGGTTTCATCGGTTACGAATTCATCCACGACGTGGAGCCGGTCGTGCCGCGCCCGCCGCGCGACGATTTGCGCACGCCCACGATGTATTTCCTCATCGCCGATCAGTTTCTGATCTTCGACCGGGTTCTGCAGACCATCACCGTCCTGGTTAACGCGATTGTGGATGACAAAGCCGCCTCGCTTGAAGCTTATAAGGACGCCACCGGAGAAATCGAACGCATGGTTTCTCTCCTCGAACAACCCTGCGAATATCAGCCGGCCAGTCTGCCGCCGGAAGTGCCTTCGATCCCGTTTGAGTCAAATGTTCCGAAGGAGAAGTTCCTCGCGAACGTGCGGAAGTCGAAGGAATACATCACCGCCGGCGACATCATTCAGGTCGTCGGTTCACAACGCTTCAGCACACCGGTGAAGGCCGCGCCCATCGACATCTACCGTGCCGCGCGCTCCATCAATCCGTCGCCGTACATGTTTCTCCTGGAGCTGGACGGCTTTTCGCTGGTGGGTGCGTCTCCGGAGATCCATGTGCGATGCGAAAACCGCAAAGTGGAGATTCGTCCCATTGCCGGCACGCGTCCACGTGGAAAAACTCCGGAACAGGACCTCGCGAACGAAAAGGAACTGCTGGCGGACCCGAAAGAACGGGCCGAACATGTCATGCTGGTGGACCTCGCGCGGAACGACATTGGCCGCGTCTGCGACTTCGGCTCGGTGCAGGTCAGAGACCTGATGACTATCGAGCGTTACAGCCACGTCATGCACATCGTCTCGCAGGTCGAGGGCAGGCTTTCGGCAGACAGGACACCCTTCGATTTGATGCGCGCGACGTTTCCCGCCGGCACGCTCACCGGCGCGCCGAAGGTCCGCGCCATGCAGATCATTTCCGAACTTGAGCAGACGGCGCGCGGACCTTACGGCGGTTGTGTCGGTTATTTTTCTTTCAATGGCAACCTCGACTGCTGCATCACGATTCGCACCGCGCTGCTCAAGGATGGCAAGGCCTACGTCCAGGCCGGCGGCGGCTGGGTCAACGACTCCGAGCCCGAAGCCGAATTTCAGGAAACCGTGAACAAATCCAAAGCGATGCTCAAAGCCGTCGCTCTGGCCGAGAGTTTCGCGGCGCAGAAATAGGGTAATCGCCAAAACAAATTTCCGGATCGTTGATGTGGCGAGACTGCTGCGCCTCACCAGAAGCGCGCTCCGGAGCGCGGGTCTGCGACGTCTGCGACCCGCAAGGCGTGGCCCCACGTTCAAAAGCGGAAATTGCTTTTCGCAATCGCAATAGGCGTCACTGTGGATTACATCATCCGCGCGATGAGCTGTCCGAGTTTGAGCAGCGCCTGGTCAATCGTTTGCGACCATGGCGCGCCGCAGTTCAAGCGAATGAAGTTCCGGAACTGCTGTTTGGGGGAGAAAATAGGACCGGGCGCGACGCTGATCTTTTCCTCCAGCGCCCGGTCGAACAGTTCTATGGAATCGATCTGCGGAGGAAGTTCGACCCAGAGCACATAACCGCCAGTGGGGCGCGTCACCCGGGTGCCTTTCGGGAAATATTTCGTGATCGCGTGAGTGACACGTTCGAGCTGCTCGGCATAAAGGCGCCGCAGCCTGCGCAGATGATGGTCGAACCCGCCGTTCGCCAGAAAATCCGCAATCGCCAGTTGAGGCAGCGTCGCCGTGCCCACGCTGGTCACGTATTTGAGGTGCTGGACCCGGTCGCGCAAGCGTCCAGGCACGATCCAGCCGACGCGGTATCCGGGAGCAAGCGTCTTGCAGAACGAGCTGCACAACATCACCTGCCCTCCCCGATCGAAGGCCTTCGCGACCTTGGGTCGCTCCGGCGCGAAGGCCAGCTCGCCGTAAATGTCGTCCTCAATCAACGGGATGTTCCGCCGGGCGAGAATCTCCACCAAACGCGCCTTCTTCGCGTCGGGCATGCAACTGCCAAGCGGGTTGCTGTAGTTGAGCATGAAGAGACACGCTTTGATGCGGCAGCAATCCAGACGCTTCTCCAGCTCGTCCAGGCAGATGCCGTGCCGCGGAAAGGTTGGAATCTCGCACGCCTTGAGCCGAAGCGAGCCGATGATTTGCAGAACGCCGAAGTAGGTCGGCGATTCGATGGCGATGGTATCGCCCGGTTCGGCGACGGCGCGCAAGGCAAGGTAAAGCGCTTCCTGGCAACCACAGGTGATGATGATGTCGTCAGGCGCGAGCGTGCATCCCGTTGCCATGGCGCGTCGCGCGATCTGGACCCGCAGCTCGTGCGCGCCCGGAGCCACGTCATAGCGGTTGGCCAACTGCGGCGAACGACGCCCCACCGCAGCCATGGTGCGGCACAATTGCCGGGTCGGCAGCAGCTGTGGACTCGGCAGGGCCGCGCCGAAGCCCACCAACGCAGGGTCGCGCGCCGCCTGCATGAACCGCATCACCAGTTCGCTCGTGTTCACCCGCGTAGCGCGCAACGGCGGCTCCGACTTCTCCGGTTCGGCCGGCGCCTGCCAAAGCCGCGCCCTGACGTAGTAGCCGGATTGCGGTCGCGCTTCGATCAAACCCTTGTTCTCCAAAACCCGGTAGGCCTGCATGACCGTGGCGATGCTGACCTCCTCCTGTTCGCTTAACTTGCGGACCGATGGCACGCGCGCACCGGGCCGCAAGGTGCCATGCTCGATCAGTTCCGAGATGCGCAGCGCCACCTGATTGTAGAGTTTGTCTTCCGCGCCCTGTTGCTCGGCCAGATGTGAAGCTAAATCCTGTGTTGCCATGGTCGAATTCTACCCTTCGGTCGTGGTCACAACAGTGACACCTCGCTGCATAAATAACCAGTACAGTTTGAGGCTCGCCCAAAACTGTTACGGTTGAATATTCCTCGCTCTGCATCTGTTCGGGTCGGGGGATTTTGCTCATCATCGGGGCCGTGAAAACGATATCGCTTTTCTACGGCCAGGGAGATGGACCAAACGGCGCGCAGGAATGCGCGTTGTGCGGGGGACAGCTCGCGACGGAGACAACCGCGCGACTGAAGATTCACCGCGGGCAGAAATCTGCCGCCCTGATCCGGCTCGGAATGGACGTGAGCGTCCGCGATCAAACGGGGTGGTGGGAGCAACTGGTTTTCGTTGCCCTCTGGCTCTGCGGCCTTTTCAGTGTCGGGTATTGTCTGAAGACCGTGTTGTCGTTACCCTGGCCGGGATGACGGGTGACGCCGGCCACATGAGCGGCCAGCCCGGCGCGCCAGAGCGGCAACCAACGTGGGGCAGGCTTCCAGCCTGCCACGGACAGGCAGGATGCCCGTCCCACCGCAGCGCCTCTGCTCGGAAAATTCGCGCAGCTTGCGAAATCTCTTATGGGCAAAAGCGTATGAGCCTGACGATTTACCAGGTCGATGCTTTCACCGACCAGCCGTTTGCCGGCAATCCGGCGGCCGTGTGCCTTCTACCCGCGCCACGCGACGAGGCGTGGATGCAAAACGTGGCCCGCGAAATGAATTTATCTGAGACGGCGTTCCTGCATCCGGAAAAAGAGGGCTGGGGATTGCGCTGGTTTACACCAGCGGTGGAAGTCGCCTTGTGACGAAGAGTGGGTTGCTCACCGCCGCCCGCAACGGCTCGGGCATCGAACTGAATTTCCCGGCGAAGATCGCCGGGCCAGCGGAAAAGCCACAGGGACTGGCCGAAGCGCTGGGTGTCAAACCGCTGTTCGTCGGGCGAAGCGCGTTCGATTATCTGGTGGAGATCGATTCCGCGACGACGGTGCGGGCCATGAAACCGAACTTCGCGCGACTCGGTGAATTGCCGGTGCGGGGCGTCATTGTGACGAGCCGTTCGGATCGGCCCGAGTTTGATTTCGTTTCGCGTTTCTTCGCGCCGGCTTCCGGAGTGAACGAAGACCCGGTGACGGGCTCCGCCCATTGCACGCTCGGCCCGTTCTGGCAGGGGCGATTGAACAAAAGCGAATTCATCGCCTATCAAGCGTCGGCGCGCGGTGGCGTCGTGAAAGTGCGAGTCGCCGACAATCGCGTCTTTCTTGCTGGAAACGCCGTGACCGTTCTTCGCGGCGAACTGTTATGACCGGGTCACCCATGAGCGCCAGCGATCACGAATGGGGTTGGGCCCATGCACCGGCCGGCGTCGTTACATTGGAGTTCAGGCTTTCAGCGCGTCTCGGGCAAGCTAAAGCTTGGACTCCAACTTGTCGCTTCATGGAGAACTCCGCGCCCTCACAATCGCGCATCCGAACCACGAACCGGGCACGTCGAACTTTTGTCGCATATGCGACAAAAGATGGGGAAGTCAGAGGTGGCTAAAAAACGGTTGAATTGCAGAATGAACGAGAGCCGAATCATTCCGGCAACGACGCCCGCGCAGGTCGAGCAAGCGCGGATGTTGTTCCGCGAATACGCCGAGGCGACCGGCCACTGCGAATGTTTTGATGGCTTTGCCAAAGAAATCGCGGGATTGCCCGGTCAATACGCTCCGCCGACGGGCAAATTGCTGCTCGCGCAGGTGAATTTTCAGCCGGCCGGCTGCATCGCGTTGCGCGGGCTCGAGCAACGTATCTGCGAAATGAAACGGCTCTTTGTACGACCCAAATTTCGTCGGCGCAAGCTGGGCCTCGAACTGGCGGAAGCCATCATCACAGACGCGCGGCGCCTTGGTTACGGCGCGATGCGCCTGGACACCTTGCCTTCGATGGCAGCTGCGCGCGCCTTGTATCAAACGCTGGGATTCCGTGCCATCCCCCGGTACAACGACAATCCAAGCGAAGGCGTCATTTACCTGGAACTCAGGTTGAGGTGACATGACCCGCACGAGGAATGCAGCCATCCTTATTTTCGACGAGGTCGAGGTGTTTGGATGGGAAGAGGCGTTGGAAACCGCGCGCTACATGGAATACGATTCACGGTATGAAACTGGATGAAGTGCAACAGGCGGCGCAGGAACAGTTCGCCAGACGAAGTCATCGCTACGGGCACGGACACATTCTGGAAAACGTGGAGGACGTGCGCGCAGCCATCGAGCCGTTGCAACTGGCGCCCGGCTCGCGCGTGCTGGATGTCGCCACGGGCGCGGGTCACACGGGACTGTTTCTGGCGAGCCTGGGTCATGAGGTAACGCTGACGGACATCGCCGCGCCGATGCTCGAACGCGCAAAAGAAGCCGCAACGCGGCGCGGATTAAAGGTACAAACGCGCCAGCATCCGGCCGAACAATTCCCTTATGCCGACGCCAGTTTTGATCTCGTGACGTGCCGCGTCGCTCCCCATCACTTCAGTTCGCCGGAGAGTTTTATTCGTGAAACGGCCCGGGTGCTAAAACGCGGCGGACATTTCCTGCTCATTGACGGCAGCGTGGAGGACGGCCAGCCCGAAGCGGAGGAATGGCTGCATGCGGTCGAGAAACTTCGCGATCCGAGCCATCACCGCTTTCTCACACCCCGCGCTTGGAGCCGGCTCTGCGAAGGCGCCGGTTTGAAAGTTCTGAAGACGACGCTGACTCAGTTCAAACAACCCGACCTCAACTGGTATTTCGAGACCGCCGCGACTTTGCCGGAGAACCGCAAGAAGGTTTTGGCGCTGATCGCCCATGCGCCGCAATCCGCGCGCGACTTGTTTCGGCTCGGCGAAGAAGACGGCAACATTGTCTGGTGGTGGCAGCGGCTGACGTTGGTGGCGAGGAAGCAGTGAATTTTCTCCACCGTAGCCGCCAAGGTAACGAGGCGGATGACTGCGGCGCCCATGAACCTGCCCCCTCACTCCTTCCCTCTCACCTCGGCGGCTACCGACCCAGGGGACATTCGAGGCGCTCCTGAACTTCGCTCACAACTGCGACCTGAACGGCGCGAGGATTCGTTCCAGCAGCTTGGTGCAGAGGCCGCGTCCCTTCCATTCTTTATAAGAGATAAGCTTCGCGCTGGTCTTGTCCTCCTCAAAAGCCCGCGCCTGCTCCGCGGCAAATTCCGCCGAGTAAACGTTCAGGTTCGCCTCGTCGTTCAGTCTGAAGGAGCGGTTGTCGAAGTTCGCCGAGCCGACCGTGACCCACACGTCATCCACGATCATCACCTTGCAGTGGTACATGGTCGGCTCATATTCGTAGATTTTTATGCCGGCCTTGAGCAGCGGCCCCCATTTCGAGCGCGAGGCGTAGCGCGCGATGGGCACGTCGGTTTTCGCGCCGGGCACGATGATTTCCACGTTCACCCCGCGTTTGCTGGCATCCACGAGTTCCTCGGTCGTCAACGCGCCGGGGACAAAATAGGACGCGGACAACCGGATGTTCCTTTGCGCCGCGGCGATGGCCAGGAGATACATCAACCGGACCGTTTCCGTTCCATCGCGCGGTGAGCTGAAGAAGACCTGCGCATAATGGTCCCCGGCAGGTCTCAGTTCGGGAAAATAGTCCTCGTTGTCGAACACGCGTCCGGTGGTCTTCGTCCAGTTGTCCATGAAAGCCGCCTGCATTTGTCCGACTGCCGGGCCTTCGAGCCGGAATTGCGTGTCGCGCCAATGGTTCGGCGCGTCAGCGTTGCCCTGCCAGATATCGGCCAGCCCTGCTCCGCCGATAAAGCCGATTTTCCCATCGACGATGAGCAGCTTGCGATGATCGCGGTGATTGAGCCGGGCCAGATTGAACCAGACGAGCGGGTTATATTTTTCGACCTCGACGCCGGCTTCGCGCATCATCGCCAGATCGCGCGAGTCCACTTTGCGCGAGCCAATCCAGTCGATGAGCACGTGGACTTTCACGGCCGCGCGCGCCCGCTCGGCCAGCGCCTCGGCGAATTGCCGGCCAATGTCGCCGGACCAATAGATGTAGGTTTCCAGGTCGATGGATTTCCGCGCGCCACGAATGGCAGCAAGCATCGCCGGGAAAATCCGGTCGCCGTTGATAAACGCGGTGACGCGGTTGCTGGCCACAATGCCGGGGCCGACCAGTTGGCCCATCGACCGGAGGAACTGCGGCTCGTGCACCGAGTATTCATGGTCGAGCTGGTAGCGAATCCCTCGTCCGTGAAAGCTGGAGCAACCGGAAACACCGGCAAGAAAAAGCAGGAGCAAACCCAGTCGAAACGCAACCCGCCTGGTGGAATCCGGAGCAGCGCGCCTGTCCATTGCGAGCGAATCGTAATCGCACAGCGGGAATTTCCAATCAAAGAAACGTGATGCGCCGATGACAGCTTCCGATCCCGGCCGGGGAAAAGAGTTGTTGTCGTCAGAGTTGCCGATGGCTTCGCGACGCGCTATTCTTACGGCGTTACGACCATGAAACCCGTGCCGAAAGTCAAATGCCCGACGTGCCGGAAAGAGGGCGACTGGTTTGCCGGTCGCTACGGCCCGTTCTGCTCGCAACGCTGCAAGCTCATTGACCTCGGCAAATGGTTCAATCAGGAGAATGCCATTATCGAACCGCGCCGACCGGAGCATGTCGAAAAATACGCCGATTTGCCGTCGGGCGAACACTTGCATCGCGCGGACACGGACGACAAAAACCAAGCACCTTAGTCGCAACATTCGCGTGGAGGATCCACAATACAACCTCGACAAAGTTTGTCAGAGAATGAAGAGTGTAATTTGTCTGCTGCTCGTGTCGGCCCTCATCACGGCTCGCGCAGGCGAACCCTCCGACAAGACAATGAACGCGACCAACAAAACTGAGCTGGCCACTTTCGGCGGCGGCTGTTTCTGGTGCCTGGAAGCCGTCTTCGAACGATTGGACGGCGTGAAGTCCGTCACCAGCGGCTACGCTGGCGGCACAAAGGAGAACCCGACTTACAAAGAGGTCTGCACTGGCGCCACCGGCCACGCCGAGGTCATCCAGATTGAATTTGATCCGCAGAAAATCTCGTACGAAAAGCTCCTGGAAGTTTTTTGGGAAGCGCATGACCCCACCACGATGAACCGGCAGGGGGCCGACGCGGGAACGCAATATCGCTCCGTCATCCTTTACCACAACGATGCCCAGAAGCAGGCCGCTGAGAAATCAAAAGAACTGGCCCAGTGGCGGTTTCCTCGCCCCATCGTCACGGAGATCATTCCCTTGACCAAATTCTTCAAGGCGGAGGAATACCACCAGGACTATTTCCGCAAAAATCCCAACGCGCCCTACTGCGCGGTCGTCATCAGCCCGAAACTGGAAAAGTTGAAGCCGAAGCTGGCGAAGCCGTGAGGCCAGAGAAGAATGGGCGCGGGTTTGGATGAACCCGCCGGACTTAACGTCCGCCAAAAACGAGTCGGCAGATGACCACCGAAGCGACGACTCCCGCAGCGTCGGCAATCAATCCCGCCGGAACCGCGTGGCGCGTGCGCTTCACACCGACGGCGCCGAAGTAAACGGCAATCACGTAAAACGTCGTCTCCGTGCTGCCGTAGATCGTTCCCGCCATGCGGACGATGAGGTGATCGGGACCGAGCTGTTTCACCAGATCGCCGAACAGCGCCAGGGTCCCGCTCCCGCTCAGCGGCCGCATCAGCGCCATCGGCACCAACTCGGAGGGGAAATGGACCCGGTCAAGCGCCGGCCTCAGCAGGTTCGTCAGCAGATCGATCCCGCCAGCGCCGCGAAACATGCCGATGGCCACCAGCATCGCGACGAGATACGGGATGATGCGCACCGCGACGTTGAAACCTTCTTTCGCTCCCTCGACGAACTCTTCGTAAACGGGAACACGGCGCAGCGCGGCGTAGAGCGGGAAGAACGCCAGCAGGAACGGGATGGCGAGCAGCGAGGTGGCGTTGACACAACGAACCGCCGCGCCTTGACCAAGCTGTTCTGACGAAGGCGGGCGATTGAATCGTTCCGGGAAACCGAGGCGGAGCAAAAACCAGACGAAGCACAAAACAAAAACCACCAGCACGAGCCGTTTCCAGGCGTCCACAGGCGCGGATGCCGCAGATTTGCTGTTGGCTGGCTCCGGTGGAGTTGCTTTGGTCGCATCCACGCCTTCGCTTGCGGTCGGCATCGAGGGTGTTTGCGGGAGGCGAAAGGCCCGCACTTTCTCCAGCGCCTTCACCGCAACCAAACCCGCGGCAGACGAGCAAGTCGTCGCCAGTAACGCGGTGGCGATGATGGCTGAAGGATTCTTCGATCCAGCCGCGGCCAGCACGGCGATGGCAGTGACGGGAATGAGTTGGACGGAGCCGGTGTTGATCGCGAGAAAGGTGCACATCGCGTTCGTGGCCGTGCCGGGAAATTTGTTGAGGGTTTCCAAATCTCTCATCGCCCGGAGACCGAGAGGCGTGGCGGCGTTCACGAGTCCCAGCATATTGGCGGCGATATTCAACACCATGGAACCCATTGCCGGGTGCTCCGCCGGCACGTCGGGAAAGAGCCGGCGGAGCACGGGTTGCAGAAAACGCGCGAGCGCCTGGACCAGGCCGGCCTTTTCGGCCAGGCGCATCAGACCCAGCCAAACCGTCATCACGCCGATCAGCCCCAATGACAGCGTGACCGCCGATTCCGCTCCCTTCACGGTAAGCGCTGACAAAAGCGCTGGCGAGCGTGAAACGGTGAATTCGCTTGTTTCGCCGACCCGGCAACCGATGCTGTTGCGCGATGAAGATTCTGAAACCGCCCCGACTGCGACGCGGCGACGTCATCGGGCTGGTTTCACCGGCCAGCGCGCCATTGCCTGCGGAGAAAATCGAGAAAGGTGTCCGCTACCTCGAACGGCTCGGTTACCGCGTCAAACCTGGGGAACACGTCGCGGCGCAGCGCGGTTACTTCGCAGGGACGGACGCGCAGCGGTTGAGCGACCTCAACACGATGCTGAACGATCCTCAGGTAAGAGCGATCTTCGCGATCCGCGGCGGTTACGGTTCGCCGCGTTTGTTGCCGTTCGTGGATTATCGCGCAGTGCGCCGGCAGCCGAAAATCTTTGCCGGCTTCAGCGACCTCACCGCGCTGCAACTGGCGCTTTTCCGGCGCGCTGGTCTGGTCACGTTTTCCGGCCCGCTACCGGGAGTTGAATTCTGGCGAAAGCCCGATCCTTACACTGAGGAGCACTTCTGGCGGCTGCTTACCTCGACGCGGCGCGTCGGGTCACTGCCCAATCCGGAAAAGCAACCTTTGCGAACGCGAGTTCCGGGTCGCGCCGAAGGGCGCTTGCTGGGCGGCAACCTGTCGCTGCTCGCGTCAAACCTCGGCACGAAGTTCAGCCCCGACTACCGCGGTGAAATCCTCGTCCTTGAGGAGGTCGGTGAAAATTTTCATCGCATTGACCGGATGTTCACGCAGCTTCGCAACGCCGGGATTCTCGGCCAGATCCGCGGCCTCGTGCTCGGTCTGTTCACCGACTGCAAACCGAGCGACCCGGCCAAGCCGCATCTCAAGTTGCCCGAGATTTTCGACGAAATATTGTCATGGGTGAAAGCGCCAACCGTTGAAGGATTTCAATACGGGCACGTGGCGCGCAAGCTCACGTTGCCCATCGGACTCCGCGCCAGACTGGACACGGGTCGTGGAACGTTGACAGTGATCGAGGCGGCAGTCGAATAGTGCTCTAACTAGGAGCGCCCTTTTCGGCGGTCACAGACCGCCGCTACAAGGAGATTAAGACACTTTCCATGAACCAGGTGGGGCGAGACTCCGTCGAGCCCTGATCTCCAATGGATACAAATTAGAGCTCGACGGAGTCTCGCCGCACCGTTCATGTCCCAATGCGTTCGCAAAAGCGAAAGGAGGCTACCCACAATCCGGTGCGATTTACCTCATTTTTCCTGGTTGTTACCGTGGGAAGTTTTGAACCCG
>QHOP01000220.1 GCA_003219345.1 Verrucomicrobiota bacterium | reverse complement strand
TCGAAGCCATCCGCGACTTTCATGTGCTTCAGCGCTTCCTGGGGCGAAAGCCCTCCGGCAAACCCAGCATAACCGCACATGAGACAAACCGCCGTCGAAAGACGCAGTTTGGCTCGACAAAAGGCTGGCACCATCGAATGATTGTTTTGAACCATGCGCACAAAATCTCGTCCCATTCCGCTGCTTATGCTCGCGATTGGGCTTTGGGACGGCAGTCTATCGAAAAGCGCCGCCGCCTCGCCAGAAACAAATTCGCCTCCGCCGCTCGCGCGCGCCCACGCGCATAACGATTACGAGCATACCCGCCCATTGCTGGACGCGCTCGACCACGGCTTTTGCAGCATCGAGGCCGACGTCTGGCTCGTGGATGGCAACCTGCTCGTCGCGCACGACCGCGGCAAGGTGAAGCCGGACCGAACGTTGCAGGCGCTCTATCTGGACCCGTTGCGCGAGCGCGTGCGCCGAAACGGCGGGAGGCTCTATCCCGCCGGCCCGCCCGCGATTCTGCTGATCGATGTGAAGTCCGACGCCGAGGCAACGTACGCGGCGTTGCGTGAAGTCCTGAAGGAATACGCCGATCTGCTGACTGTCTTTCGCGACGGAAGCGTACAGACCAAAGCGATTACTGTCATCATTTCCGGCAACCGCGCGGCGAAAACGATGGCGGCGGAATCGGTTCGCTACGCCGCTGTGGATGGCCGAATCGAGGACTTGGAATCAAACGCGCCAGGTTCTCTCATCCCGTTGGTCAGCGACAATTGGACCAAGGTTTTCAAGTGGCATGGGACTGGTCCTTTGCCTGATGACGAAAGGCGCCACTTGAAACAGGTCGTGGAGAAGGCCCACGCACAAGGGCGGAAGATTCGGTTCTGGGCGACGCCGGACAGGCCTGAAGTTTGGAAAGCACTATTCGATGCGGGCGTTGACTTGATTAACACCGATGACCTCGAGGGATTGCAGAAGTTCCTGCTCAGCCGATCACACAAGTAGCCGCCGACGTGAGTCCCCGTGAAGCAATTCCACACCAAAGGGCGTGAAAATTCCGGGAACTGTGCCTGCTTCCCCCTTTCCATGAACCGACCCACCCCTGACCCCTCCCAGGAGGGGAACTGGGCAAGCGTGCCCGACATTGCTCCCCTCCTCCGGAGGGGTTGGGGGTGGGTTCATGGCCCCGATTCGCGTCCGGATTTTGGAGGTGTTCCCTGCCCATGAACCTCCTCCTCTCCCGCCCTTCGGGGCACCCTCTCCCCCGCGGAGAGGGAGCAGGGACGGGGTGAGGGGGCCGCTGGCCGGTTCAATGGTGCCATGCATGTTCGAAGTTGGGGGAGTTCTCTCCTGGGGGAGGGGGCCGGGGTGAGGGCGAGCGTTTCCTCCAATCCCATTTTCTGATTAGGAGGCGGACAACCAATCCACCTCGTTACCTCAGTGGCTACAAAGTCACCTCAGTGGCTGCAATTTTGCCGCTCGCGAGCACTTTCGCCCGCCCAAGAAATTGTTTTCAGCGTCTGGGTCTCACTCCCAGCAGCCGCGCGGGCAGGAAAAGAATCGCCCTCAGCAGCGCGAACACTGCCGCGACGGTGATGCCGATCAAACGCAACGGGAGACAAATCAACCAGAGAATGGGATACAACACCAGCACCGCCACGGCCAGCGGCCAGGAAAACACGAACAGAATGCTCCATGCGACAAGTGCCAAAAAGAGGCGCATGACCTAGGTTATACTCCAGGCGCGTGGGAATTTCAACCGTTGATTTTGGAAAACAGATTGTAACGTTCGCCAACCCGCGCTAATCTGCGCGAGTGCTCCAGCCGGATTTCCAAAGTAAGAAGTCTCGCCCGCGCATTCCTGCCTGGTTCTTTGCCGGCTTTCTTGGCGGCTTCACGGGTCTGTTGTCCGGTCAACAAGTCGAAACTCTGCCCGGGACGCAGCGTTTGACCTGGGAAGGCGATCTCTCAACCAGAATGGTCGAAGGCATCGACCGCTTCCTGTTGCGCGAGATCGAGCATTCGGTCGAGGAACGGGAAAAGCTCTGGCATCGCGGCTTTTCTTCGCGCGAAGCTTACGAGAAATCGGTTCGACCCAACCGCGACCGACTCCAGAAGTGCATTGGAGCGGTTGACCCACGGTTGCGCGTCAGAGCTTTGGAATACATGAGCAGCACCGCGACACCGCCGGTCGTTGCTGAGACGGACCTGTTTCGCGCTTACGCCGTGCGCTGGCCGGTGTTTGAAGATGTCGATGGTGAGGGTCTTTTTCTCCAGCCCAAAGGCGACACCCTGGCTCGCGTGGTTGCCCTTCCCGATGCGGACCAAACGCCTGAGATGCTCGCGGGGCTTGAGCCGGGCCTTCCGCCCGAAGCGCAGTTCGCCCGCCGCCTCGCGGAAAACGGCTGTCAGGTTGTCGTGCCCATGTTGATCAACCGCGACGACACGTATTCCGGCAATCTCCTGCTCCGTCGGTTCACCAACCAGCCGCATCGCGAATGGATTTACCGCCAGGCCTACGAAATGGGCCGCCACATCATCGGTTACGAAGTGCAGAAGGTTGTCGCGGTGGTCGATTGGTTCGTCGGAGTGGACGCCGCGATGCCGAAGCAAAAGCCTCAACCGCTGGGAAAGATCGGTGTCGCCGGCTACGGTGAAGGCGGCTTGATTGCCCTTTACGCGGCTGCGCTCGACACGCGCATTGATGCCGCTCTGGTGAGCGGCTATTTCTCCTCGCGCCAACGCGTCTGGGAAGAGCCCATTTATCGCAATGTCTTTGGTCTGCTGCACGAATTCGGCGACGCCGAGATCGCCAGCCTCATCGCGCCGAGAAATCTCATCGTCGAGTACAGCGAAGTCCCGCCGGTGGATGGCCCGCCCAAACCGCGCGAAGGACGCGGTGGAGCGGCGCCCGGGAAATTGATCACGCCGGACTTCGCGTCGGTTCAGGCGGAGGTGAATCGCGCCAAAGCCTTTTTCCCGCCGTCGCTCCCTTTCCCGCTCGAATTCGCCTATGGCGGCGACGGTAAGACCCTCGGCCTCGGTTCGGATCGTGCGCTGTCCGCTTTTCTCAAATCCGTCGGCGCGACAAACCCATTACAGCCCATCGCCGCGAACGCGCCTTTCGACTTGCGAAAAAATTTCGATCCCAGCGAACGCCAGCGCCGCCAGGTGCAGGAACTGGTCAATCACACCCAACGGCTGCTCCAACTTTCCGAGCGCGTGCGCGATGATTTCTTCTGGCACAAAGTGAAAACGAGCTCGACCAACGAGTGGATCGCAGCCACGCAAGGGTTCAAGAGCAATCTTTGGGACGAACTCATCGGGCGCTTCCCGAAAGCGGACCTGCCGACCAATCCCCGCACCCGCCGCATCGAATTCAAAGCGAGCAGTCGAACCTCGAATAGCCCCCTCACCCGGCCTTCGGCCACCCTCTCCCCATCCGATGGGGAGAGGGACGGGGTGAGGGGTTGGACTGCCTACGACGTCACGCTCGATGTCTGGCCAGACGTCTTTGCCTGGGGGGAGTTGCTCGTGCCGAAAGACCTCAAGCCGGGCGAGCGCCGCCCGGTCGTGGTTTGCCAGCACGGACTGGAAGGCGTGCCGATGGATACGATTGACGACGATCCCAAGCGCAGCGGCTATCCCTACTACAAGGCCTTCGCCGCGCGCCTGGCCGAGCGCGGATTCGTCACTTTCGCGCCGCACAATCCGTATCGCGGCCACGACGCCTTCCGCGTGCTCCAACGCAAAGCCAATCCACTGAAGAAATCGCTCTTCTCCGTCATCCTCGCGCAGCACGACCGCATCCTCGACTGGCTCTCCGGGCTGCCGTTCGTTGATCCGCAACGCATCGGTTTCTACGGCCTCTCCTACGGCGGCAAGACGGCCATGCGCGTCCCTTCCCTGCTCGACCGCTACTGTCTCTCCATCTGCTCCGCGGATTTCAACGAGTGGATCCGGAAAAATGTCACCGTTGATTCACCTTACAGCTATCTCTACACTGGCGAATACGAAATGGTGGAGTTCAACCTCGGCCACACCTTCAACTATGCCGAAATGGCCGCGCTCATTGCGCCGCGACCGTTCATGGTCGAGCGCGGCCACTCCGACGGCGTCGCGCCGGACGAATGGGTTGCTTACGAATTCGCCAAAGTGCGCCGGCTTTACGACACACTCGGCATCGGCGACCGCGCGGCCATCGAATTCTTCAACGGCCCGCACACGATAAACGGTGTCGGGACGTTTGAGTTTTTGCACAAGCATCTGAACTGGCCGCGGCCTGAGTAACTCCCGATGGCACGTCCGGGATGGCACCGCTTTGCGCGCCAGGAAAAACACCGTCGCGATCATGCGTGAGAGCATTTGAACTGGCCGCCGTAGTTTCTGCTTGCAGCCAATCACGAGTCATTCATTGTGGCGTTGAACCATGCCTCCCTTCTCTTCGTCAGCGCACAGCCGTCGCAACACTGTTGAGCCGCGCCCCACCGTGGAATGGACTCGTGTGCGGCTGCGTGTGCGGGCGATCGCACTGAGCTTCGTTCTGTTCCTGATCTGCGCGGGCTTCACACTGACCGCCGACCCACTGGACCAATGGTACCGGCGCAATCCTCTCCCTACGGCCGATCGCCTCTCCGGTGTGGCTTACGGAAACAACGCCTTTGTGGCGGTTGGATTCGGAGGCGCGATTGCCAGTTCGGCCGATGGCACAAACTGGGTGAGCCAAACTTCTGGAACGCCCGAAGCTCTCTATGGCGTCGCTTACGGCAATGGTACTTTTGTCGCAGTGGGCGGATATGGCGTGATCCTCGCCTCCGATGGGTTGAACTGGACCAGCGTGGACTCAGGGTCGGACACGTTGCTGACCGCGGCCGCCTACGGCAACGGCACCTTCGTTGCCGTCGGCGACGTGGATGCCTTTGGCAACGCGACCATCCTGACTTCGAGTGAGGGTGTCACGTGGACGCCTGCGGATTCCGGAATGCCAGGGTTGTTAACCGCGATCACCTACGCGAGCGGGATGTTCGTTGCCGTCGGTGAACTCGGCCTGATCCTCACTTCGGTCGATGCCTTGAACTGGACCGTCGCCGATTCAGGCACACAAATCAATCTCAACGGCGTCGCTTACGGCAACGGGACTTTTGTCGCCGTCGGTGGAACCGAAATCCTGGCTTCTCCGGACGGTCTCGCGTGGACGCGTCAGACCGGCAGCACCAGCAATGACACCAATGCCGTCACTTGGATGCAACAGGATTTAGGAACCAACACAGTAATCGTGTGGGGCGTCGCATACGGTAACGGAACGTTCGCGGCTGTTGGAAAGCTCGCGGGACCCGTCTTCTCAGCGAGCGCCATTCTTACCTCCGCCAATGGCATGACCTGGACGAGTCGAACCTCAGGAATTCTCGACCAGGCGTACTACGACGTGGCCTTCGGCAATGGAACGTTCGTAGCGGTCGGATTGCGAGATGCGAAGTCCGGCGTGGGCGCGATCGCGACGTCGCCCGATGGTGTAACCTGGACAGGACCGGCTTTTTCCACGACGGCAAGCCTGTCTGGAGTCGCGTACGGCAATGGGGTCTTTGTGGCCGTGGGCTCTTACACCAACACGACCGGGCAAAAGGCCGGGAGAATCGTGACTTCGACCGACGACAGCGCATGGCTCGAGCAAAGTTCGCAGACGACACCGGCGCTGTCCGCCGTGGCCTTCGGCAATGGAATGTTTGTGGCCGCCGGGGGCACGAATGCCGCAATTTCGACAGATGGCCGCGCATGGACGCCATCGGCTTCCGGGACTGCCAGCAATCTGCTGGCCCTTGCCTACGGCGGCGGCCTCTTCGTCGGGGTAGGATCACGCGGCACGATTCAGACTTCGACGAATGGCGACGTCTGGACCAAACGACCCACCAGCACGACCCATACGCTGAGCGGCATCGCTTACGGCAACGGCAGATTCGTCACGGTCGGAAATGTCGGCACAGTATTTACCTCGGACGACGGGACCAACTGGACGAGCGTTAATTCAGGATTCCAAAACATCCTCAATGGTGTGACGTACGGGAACGGCACCTTTGTGGCTGTGGGAAGCGCATCTGGATCGACGGGATTCTCAACAATCTTAACGTCCGGCGATGGTTATGCCTGGTCCG
>QHOP01000219.1 GCA_003219345.1 Verrucomicrobiota bacterium | reverse complement strand
GCTCAAGCCTGCAGGCATCGGCTGCGGGGGGACCGGTTGAAGGAACCCGCCTTCCGCATTGCGGCCCCAGGCCTCCACGCTCCCATCGGCTTTGAGCACGAGATTGTGGTAATAGCCGGCCGAGATAGCTTTCACGTTGCCCATGCCCGCCGGTACCGTGCACTGGCCCGAGTCGTTAAGGCCCCACGCTGCTATCCGCCCGTCGGCTTTGAGCGCCAGATTGTGAGAACCACCCGCTGCGATGGAGGTGAACCGGAGACCTGCCTCCGCATTGGGCAATACCGTGACTCCCCAGCCATACAGAATTCCTTCGGTCGCGGGCCGTGGAGGTGGACCCGCCAACACCAGGGTGGGGCTGAGCAGCAGCAGCATCGCCGCAATCTGCGCGGCCATTCGACCGATTCCTCTTTTGACTGCATCCACCGCGGTTCGATTTGATTCTGAATCCATCGCGCTTCGGCTTTGTGCATTGGCGAGGGACCAGTCGCCCTCATCAAGTACAAAAGGAAACTGTCCTAAAGGTTACACACTCGCCGTAAGTAATAAAGCAACGGGTTTTGCGGCACAGGCTGCCACCTTGTCGCAAGGCGAGCAGGGTAGGGCGCGTCACTCCGTGCGCGCCGACAACTCGAATCTGTTCGCCGAGCGGCGCGCACGGAGTGACGCGCCCTACCTGACATACATCGAAATTTCCTTGTCAGGGTAGTAGCCCAAATGACGGTGGGGCTTGGCAGTCTTTGGCAATATATATGTATCAGCCGACGTGAGTAGGCTCTGACTTCATTCGTTTCCCGAAGAAATCGGAGCCTCGTTACCTCGGCTGCTACAGGGAGCCAGGTTTCTTAACGACGAGTCATGGAACCAGGGTTGGATCATGGCGCCAAATCACTCTTGTCGGCGGATAAATGGCCCCACCGCGATAAACGCTGTCGGGGTCCATGTCCACGACGTCTTTACCCGGCAGCGTCGCGACGTTCCCGGCAACGAACAGGATGTTGCCCGCGTTTTTGTGGCGGCCGGAGAATTGACTGGCATAAGCTTTGGGCTGACCGGTGTAAGCAGCCTGGAAAGGACAAAGCATTTCTTCGCCCGGAACACCGTCATCGAGAAACAGCGCGGTCTTTTCCGGCACCTGGATTTCTCCGATCTTGAGGCTCCGGGACTCGCTGTCATCCACCACGCCGGGCGGGCCAACTTCGTAGTCGAACATGAGCTTCGAATTGATCGCCAACGAAAAATTCGGATACGTGGCGGCCACAGGCGAGAACCGGGCTCCCGGGCAATGGAACGTGTTTCCTCGAGCGTAGAACTCGTGTTGAGAGGACGGTGTTTGGGAGTACTGGGCCATGGCCGTGACTCCCAATGTCTCTGCCAGCGCGTTGTACCAGACATCGCGGTTGATGGAAGAGCCGGCCATTTCCCAGGTGTTGATGCCATCCTCAGCCGATTCACGAGGCAACCGGTCGTCATGTTCGTCGGCGTAGAGACACGTCGCGTAACCCCATTGTTTGAGGTTATTCATGCACGCGACCCGTTGAGCTGCCATTTTGCCGTGCGCCACACCGCCGGCCACCAGGGCAGACAGGAGCGCCAGGATGGCTGTGACAACGAGCAGTTCCAGCAGTGTAAAGGCAGCGCGTTTCATGAAATCCCGCTTTCAGTATGTGTTCCTTGCCGACTTCGAGCCGGAGTCGTCCCGTGCCGGGCCGCCATCAAACAGGGATTCCGCAGCCAGTTTGCTGCGGGTCTCCGCGAAATCCTCATCGGCACATGCCTCGAACGCACTCGGATTACCCGCAAACGACTGAAGGATTTGAGGGTCCTTCAGATTCGTCATCGTTTGCTGAAATCTGTCGGCGGCATGGGGCGGTAGTCCGCCTCGAGCGACCCATAGATAACCCGTGTTGTGAAATCGCTGGAGCAAAACAAGCTTTTCTCTGGCTGCGACCTGCCGGAAACGCCGCTCCGTGGCAACGCCGGCGTCATACGTTCCGTTGACCACCGCCTCCACGGGCGTCATCTCGCTGAACGGGTTCCCCAGCACCGGACCCTCACGCCGCGCCAGGTCCGAATTGTGGCTCTTCGAGAGTTCCTCCTGGGCATCGACGTAGCGATACTTGTCCAAATCCCTGGCGAGGATGCCTGCCTCAACCAGGCAAGCTTTTGTCCAAAGAGTGAGCGTCGAATCCGCCGCGCCGAAGAGGAGGGACTTCCCGCGAATATCGGAAACCGTTTCGATGCCGGTCCCTGTGCGCGTGAAGATGACTGCGGGTTCTCCGCGCAGCGCGGTTGGCCCTTGCGAGCGGACGACTCGTACCAGAGGTTGAACGTCCGGGTCCTGCATTTTGGCGCGCACGTACTCCCTGGCGTTCATTTGCATGAAATCCACGTCGCCACGAATCAAATCCAGCACTGCTTGCCTTTGGCTCTTGTACAGCCGCAGATCGATGCGTGTTGGCGTCTGAGCGAGAGCGCTCCAACCGTGTTCGACATGCTCCAGGAGGCTCGCTGCGCGCATCGCTCGATCCAAAGGGTTCCCTTCCGCTGCGAACCCGACAGTGAAGCGTTCCTCACCGCCTCGCAAACGCGCGGGTTCCTTGCCGGCCATGGCTGAAAGCGTCTCGGATTTGATGGTGAAAAAGGGGCTCGGCGAGGTCCAAATCTCCTGAAGCTGCCGCGCCGTCTCGGTGCGGAGGATAGCCAGGGCGATGGACTTCCGCGCTTTCTCTTCGCGGGTCTTCGCCAGGAGGATGAGCGTCATGGCCATCCCAACCACCAACCCCGCAATCAAGCTCGCCAGCGCCGGATTTCGAACGGTCCAACGCTGCACGCGAAGAATAGGGCCGGTTGGCCTGGCGAGAATCGGTTCGCGGCGCTGCCAGCGTTCAAGGTCCTCGGCGAATTCCAATGCGGTACCGTAACGCCGTTCGGGATCCTTATCGAGGCACTTCAGGCAGATGATGGCCAAATCGCGATCGACCAACTCATTTAACAAACCTGGATGCGTCGGTTCCTGTTCCATCACTCGGCGCAGAATTTCGATCGGCCTCTTCCCTTCGAACGCGGGACGACCCGTTAACAACTCATAGAGGATTGCGCCCAAACTATAAACGTCCGCCGCCCGGGAAACGGGTTTCCCGGCCGCCTGTTCGGGCGCCATGTAGCTCGGCGTCCCCAATAATTCGGCGGTTTGGGTCAATGCCGTCTCCTCGTCCAGCAGTTTGGCTACGCCAAAATCTGTCACGTGCGGATTCTCATCCCGGTCCAAAAGAATGTTGCTCGGCTTCAGATCGCGGTGCAACACACCTCGTTCGTGCGCGTAATCGACCGCCCTGGCTACAACCGCCAGGAGCCGGGCAATCTTGAGTTGGCGGCGACTCTCCCTGGTCGCCCGCTCTCTTTGAGTCGGGTCGTACCAGACGGACGAGGCAGATTCGCGAAGTTTCTGAGCGAGACTCGCGCCCTCGACCAGCCTCATGACCAAAAACGGATTGGCCCCGTGCTCGCCAACCTCGTAGATCGGCACAATGTTCGGATGATCCAGTTTGGCCGCGGCTTCTGCCTCTCGGCGAAAACGCGCCATTGCTGGAGGAGAGGCCAACTCGCCCATGCCAATCATTTTGAGGGCCACGACCCGGTCCAGGGAGAGTTGGCGGGCCTTATAGACAACGCCCATTCCTCCGCGCCCGATTCGTTCCAGGATTTCGTAATCCACTAACCCCAACGTCCTCTCGCCTTCGGAACCGACGTCCCAAAGCGCAACGTCGGCACCATCGTCAGTCCCGCACCAGAGCCCCAGGTTCAACAAACACCGGGGGCACTGGTGAAAAGAGACGTCTCGCTCGATTTCGTTGCCGCAGGACGAACATTTCATTTTTTCGGTCACGGCGCCATGCGAACTGACGCGTTCATGATGGGTACAACAAGAACTCACTCCCGCGGTTACAGACGGCGCAATCGCAACCACCCACTGCGGGCAGTTCGCCGGCGCGGCTTGTCCCGGGCCGCCAGCCGCGATCAAGTCAGCGCCGCAAACAACTGCCGGATTTCGTCGTCAATCTCTTCCGGGCTGTCCACCGTCCTTGCGATCTGCGCCCGCACCAGTTCGCCAAAACGGCGGCGTAAGCGATATGCCGTTACTTTCACGGCTCCCTCGCTCATGTTCAGTTCGGCCGCGATTTCCTGATAAGATTTTCCCCCGGCATCTCCAGTGAGATGATCCTTCAGTTTCTCAAACCGCTCGCGTTTTCGTGAAGCCACGCATTCGTTGCGAAGCTGGTTCATGACCCGCTCAAGAAGCATCAACGCCCAACGACGATTGAAAATCCGTTCCGGTGTCATCTGCTCACAGGGTTCGAGTAACTCCCGGTCCTCGGGCTTCAGATGATCCCAGGAAATCAATACCTGCCCGCCACCGCGCTTCAAGGTGCGCGCCTTGTGCCATTCGTTATCCAAAAAGTGCTTCAGCGATATGAGCAGGAACGAGCGGAAACGGCCTTTGGATGGCGCGACGCCTCCCAAAGCGCGGTTTCCCAGCAGATGCGCAAAGAATGCCTGGGTCAGGTCCTGCGCTTCGTGAATCGCGTGGCCGCGCCGGCGAATATACCAGTAAAGCGGAGGCCAATAAATCCGGCAGAGCTTTACCAGGGCCTCGTCCGCTCCCTGGCCCGCTTTCAACACGATGCTCCAATGGGTTGTTCCAAATCGTCCGGCTTGACTCGCGGAGGTCTCGGATTGGTGGGACGACGAGCGCACAGGTTTTGCAATGAATGCTCCGTTCCAATGCTAAATTCGTGCCAGGTACGAGCCCCCATTGCCGACGAATTTCACCGCATTTCGACAAAGACAGGGCGGATGCCGCCAATGATTTTGGGGGCAGTAACCCAGGCAAATTGGCCGCCTGGGTGCGCTTCCCCGCGGCGCGCGTGAAGGATACGGATGTTTACGGAAGCGGGCTAACGCGAATATTTCATACCCCGCATGAAATCACGACAGCCTGTAGCCACCGAGGTGAGGAGGTGAGATACACATTTCTATCCGCCTCCTTACGTCGGCGGCTACACGGGCTGTGAAATATCCAGGCTAAAACCCGCGCCCCATTACTCATTTCCACGAGCTTTGATAGATCAAGGTGGATCAGCAGGGTCTTTCGTTTTGAGATCATGATCGCTCATAAGTCGCGGAGGATTGCGTAGCAGCGGGACGGTCGGGAGTGCAGGCGCTCGCGCAACTCGGGCAGAGTTGGCGCGTCGATGTGCTCGGGGAGGATGGCCAGAAGCGCATTGCGAATCAGGGCCAGATTGGCCAGCAGAT
>QHOP01000218.1 GCA_003219345.1 Verrucomicrobiota bacterium | reverse complement strand
ATTATCCGCGCATCAGGTCCGAGTTGCAGCGCAAGTATCCGAAGCACGAATGGCGGTGACATGGGTAGGAGCCGACGTGAGGAGGCTCATGCTTGCGCCGCGACTGTTCCCGATAGGGGAACATGGGGTTAGAGCCTCCTTACGTCGGCGGCTACGACTTTTTGAGGAGGTTCTTGCAGAAACGTTCGAGGCGGTCGAGGCCCTTCTCGATGTTCGCCATGCTCGTCGCGTAGCTGAGGCGGATGTAATCGTCGGCGCCAAAGGCGATGCCGGGCACGGCGGCGACTTTTTCCTGTTCGAGCAGTTTCGCGCAAAAGTCGGTCGATTTCAGTCCGGTCTTCGAGATGTTCGGGAAGAGGTAGAAGGCGCCCTTCGAATTCACACACGAAATGCCCGGAATACTGTTGAGCTTTTTCCACGCGTAGCTTCGGCGTTTGTCATATTCAGCAAGCCACTGGGGCAGGTGATCCTGCGGACCGGTCAATGCGGCGACGGCGCCTTTCTGCGCGAACGAAGTCGGGTTGCTGGTGCTGTGGCTCTGGACGGCATCAATCGCCTTAGCGATCGGTTCCGGCGCGGCCAGGAATCCGAGCCGCCAACCGGTCATGCTCCACGCCTTGGCGAAACCATGAACGACAATCGTGTGGTCGTAATGCGCCTGACTGAAACTCGCGACACTCTTGTGCTTCGCTCCGTCGTAAAGCAAGTGTTCGTAAATCTCGTCGCTCATGATCAGCACCCCTTTCTCCACGCAGAGGTCGCCGATCGCTTTGATTTCCTCCGGCGTATAGACGGAGCCGGTTGGATTGCTCGGTGAATTAAAAATCAACAGCCGGGTACGCGGCGTGATGGCCACCCGCAGTTGGTCGGGCGTGAGCTTGAATTCGGTCTTGTCGGTCGTTTGCAGAATGAGGGGCTTGGCCCCCGCGAGTTTTACCATTTCGGGATAGCTCAGCCAGTAGGGCGCCGGGATGATGACCTCGTCGGCCTCCTGGCAGGTGGCCAGGATGACGTTGTAACAGGAATGCTTGCCGCCGCAGGAGACAATGACTTGCGACGGTTTGTAAGTCAGCCCGTTTTCGCGTTTGAACTTGTCGGCGATGGCCTGGCGAAGTTCGGGGATGCCGCTGCTCGGTGTGTACTTGGTAAAGCCGTCGGCGAGCGCCTTGACGGCGGCGTCTTTAATGTGTTGCGGCGTGTCAAAGTCCGGTTCGCCCGCGCCGAAGCCGACGACATCGAGGCCCTCGGCCTTCATCTGTTTGGCTTTGGCGTCAATGGCCAATGTCAGCGAAGGGGAGAGCGAGGCGGCCCGTTGCGATATTCGGTAGTTCATAGTGGCCGCAAACAAATAGCGGGCAGGGAAGGAGAGCTCAAGAGGGAATTGAAGCGCCTTGGACTTCGTGGTGGAAACCGGGGTGAGAAAAATGTGCTTCGAGGTTAAAACCTTGTTTCCGGGCGGACCTCGCTTTGGACGCGCAGGAAGTCCTTCATGTCTGCATCGCCGGCAATGTCCTGGCCGACTTTCTGGAAGATTTTTGGAGCGGCCCATTTCCAGTGCTCCACGTGGCCATCGGCAAAGGAGAAGTTGCACCCTTGACTATGCCGGTTGGCGGGCAGGTCCCACCAGATCTCGGGCATGCCGAAGAGTTGGACCCAGCCCGGCGGGAGGATGCCAAAAAGCGAATCGAGAATCCCGCTTTCATGCACGTCGATAAAGACGAACAACTGTGAGGGCGACGGGGCATTGATGTGGGACTCCTTCTGAAAGCTGGGTGGAAGAATCACAGAGTCCGGAGCGATCGGCAGTCCATTGATCGACTGGCTCATGTTATAGCTCCGCGTTCGCAGCATAGCCAGTCTGGTTCCGTTGATGGTTTCGACTGTCGATCGGTCCGCCGGGCAATGATAGATGGCCACAGAACTGTTGTAAGGAAAAAGCAAACCGCTCTGGATGTTCGCCGGAGTGGTGTCGAAACGAGTCAGTCCCGGACACCAGGTTACGTTGGAACTGAAGCCGATGGAGGGTTCTCCAGTGGTGACGTCGTAAACGAAATTGTTTGGCGGCAAAGTGTCGCTATGATCCAGCGCATACAAGTGGCAACAGACCTGGAGTTGTTTCAGGTTGTTCAGGCACGCGACATTCAGCGCTTGCGCCTTGGCTTTGCTCAAGGCGGGCAGGAGCAAAGCAGCCAGGATGGCGATGATCGCGATGACCACCAGCAATTCAATCAAGGTAAAAGCGAAGCGTTGCACTCCATCCTTTCCGTTGGATGAACGGACGTTCGCACCCTGGATGTTCGCATGACGGTTCATGAGCGATAACAAGACCATCCAGGACATTGCCGGCGATGCAGACATGAAGGACTTCCTGCGCGTCCAAAGCGAGGTCCGCCCGGAAACAAGGTTTTAACCTCGAAGCACATTTTTCTCACCCCGGTTTCCACCACGAAGTCCAAGGCGCTTCAATTCCCTCTTGAGCTCGGAAGCGGCGCGCGGAACGAGGCGGAAAGGAACACCGTTGTAGTTCAGTGAAATTTCGTAGCCGGCCACGCCTTGCCTTTCGGCAAGGGGATTGGGCTGAACGAGAGACGCGTAGCGTTTCAGCCAGGGGAAATTCGTGGCGCCCACCAGCACCCGACAAAGTTCGGTCTGTTTGCAAATGAAATCCAGCAGGCTGAAGTTGGTTCCTTGCTGGTGTTCGTCGAGCAGGACGAGGCGGGGGTCCAATCCCAACAGGTTTTGTCCATTCCATTCGCCGTGATCGTTGCGCTGGCGCGGAAATGCTTTCCTGTACCACATCGAAAAGCGATCGTTGACGAAGAGGTTCAGTTCGAAGTGAACGTGCGCGCGGTCTTTGGAGATGCCTTCGCGCGTGTTGGTGGTACGGCCCATGGTGGCGATGGTCTCGCCAGCTTTGACATCCTGGCCGATTTTCAGGTCCTCTCTGACCCGTTTCAGGTGCGCGTAGAGCGAATAAATTTCCAGTCCGCCGATGTGGTGACGCAGGACGATGTAGTTTCCGTAGTTCGAGAGCGACGGTTTGGTGCTGAGGTAAACGACGGCGCCGTCGGCGGTGGCCACGACGCGGTCGGCAGGTTCGCCGCGCGAGTCGCGCTGAAGGCATTTGATGTCGAGACCTTCGTGCATTCGCCTTCCGTCCGAGCGCACGCAACCGAACCTGCCGGTGGTCCAGGGTTTGCCGACGGTGCCGACAAAGAACTTTTCTTCGCTGCCGGGTTCAAACAGGGCGTGATTGGCAGTCGGGAGGCGGAACGGTTGTTGGGTCGCGGCTTCTGACTGCGCCAGGGCGTCCAGGAGGACAAGCAGGAAACAACGGGCGAGGCGGTTCACGGCTAATACCGGTTTCGTTTGCCGATCTTTGTGGCCACGTTGTTCAGGCCCAGGACGATTTCTTCGGATTCCTGGCGGGTTGCCATTGGGGTGAAGATGAGCATGCCGTCAGTTATCGGGGAGCCATAGGGAGCGGCCAGCCAGCGGCTGTGCTCTAATTTGCCGGCGCCGTATTGTGTAAAAATGGCTATTCGCCGGCCACGGTTTTCCGTCGTGACCGAGTCCAGGATCAATGTTCCGTGACGGTCGTATTGGACCCGAATGGCGAAGCCGCCGTCACGAGTATCAACGACAGCGGCGTTGGTGACGCTTGTTTCGTCCAGGAAAGGCAGATTGTTCACGTAGAGTTCGACTCCGGCGATCTGGATGACCGCGGTGGTTTCGGTGCGGCCAGGATTGCCTTCCAGATGAAGGCGGAATGTGCTGAGGGCCTTGTCCCGGGTTCGTTCGCCGGCCGTTTTGCAACCGGCAACCATTGCAACCACCAGCAAAAGGAAATAGGGATTGAACCGGGCGAGGCGAAGCTTCATATTCGCAGCTAAAGAACCGAATCATCGGCGGAAAGTAAAGATTTATGGGTAAGCAATACAACAAAGTCGAAAAACGCAAGCGACGCGCTCGCTATCTCAAGCGCAAGAAGACAGCGGCCAAGGCACACACGGCCAAGGCTTGAACGCGTTGCGGCATGTCATGGCTGGCTGTTTACGGCCGCCCACTTTGTCTTATCGGGCGGAGGCATCGTCTTGCTTCGTTGGAATTGATTCGGTGGTCGGGAGGCAAAAACTTGTTCACCGCTCCGTGTTTTTCTCAGCTCCCGTTCGTGAATACTGATTTGCTGCCGATGAGAAAGGGGCTGATTCCATTGATCAGAATTACGCTTCCGCAGAATGTTAACAAGCCCTGATCAGTCAATAAACTGTGCATAAGAATTCATTGTGAGGCGCGCAAAATTTGTTAGCATGACTTCAGTTCATTGAAAGAACTGAGATGGTTGATGACAGACGAAAGAATGACATCGGACGTCTCAAAGATAATCCCAGGTGACTGGGGAAAGGTTAAGCCAGGCTGGTTGGCTCGACCCCTCTAAATCTGCGTCGCAAGACGCGGAGGCGGAAGGCAGGATTCACCGGTTCCTCTGGCGGCGTTCGCGCGCCGTCAGTGACGCGAATCAGGAACTGAGCGGCGAGGAACGATGAGAAACCGTTCCGAGTCGAGTCAAGTAGCTCAGGCAGGTTTCGAGCCTGAGTGAATCGCGGTTACCCAGAGGGTATGCGGTTGCTACCACGCACCGGCACGGAGCGAGTGACTCGGGCGGATTCAAACCAAGATTTGAAACCCGCCAACCGAGAACCATCGAAAGGTGGACAAAAAGAGCACGCGCGCCGGGAAGGACACAAGGTCTGGGCAGGACCCGTGAAAACCTTCCAAAACGCTGGCGATGTTACAAACGACACCGCTGGCCTGTGAGCGAAAGGCAACCTGAGAGTTCAGAGGCGAGACCCGTGGCATTGGGCCAACGCACTGCGAAAAGCGGTGGCCGACCCAGTGCTAAGCGGTCAAGACGCGGAGTTGCAGTCACAGACGTGTCTTGACCCGGTTTGCAAGCCGGTGGCGCAACCACCAGCTCAAGCGAGCTGAAAAGCCTCACTCAAAAATTCTGCGACCGCAAGGCGCCGAACGGCCCTGCTACGAGGCCGAAGACTCCGCTTGCCGTGGAGAATAGCGTCGGGAAGCTGGCAGCCAGCGCGCGTCTAATGCCAGCATGGGAAAGAGAGCGTGGCGCACTCCCACCCCCGTTTCGTCCCCGCTTGGTCTTGTGATCAGGCGGGGACATTTGTTTTCAGTTTGCTTTGGAGGAGATTGTTTCTGAAATCCGGATCGGTGCCGCGCCACGCGCCCAGCCGCCGCCAGCGACCCAGAAATTGCTTGCCCACCTTCAAATTCATCCTCCACTATCCGCCGACGCTGATTTCAGCCGGTTGCTCGATTCATAGAGGACTTTTATGGGCCGAACCTATAACAACATCGTTGAGACGGTGGGGCACACGCCGCTAGTCAGGTTGAACAAGGTGACGGCGGGAGTGCCCGCGACGATTCTCTTGAAGTGCGAATTTTTCAATCCGCTGGGCAGCGTCAAGGACCGCATTGGCATGGCGATGATTGAAGACGCGGAGAGGCGCGGAATCATCGACGGGGAAACGACGATCATCGAACCGACCAGCGGCAATACCGGCATCGCGCTGGCTTTCGTCGCGGCGGCCAAAGGCTACAAGCTGATTCTCACGATGCCCGAAACCATGTCGCTGGAGCGGCGCACGTTGCTGGCCATGTTGGGTGCCAGGCTGCTGCTCACACCTGGCGCTGAAGGCATGAAAGGCGCTATCGCGAAAGCCGAGCAGTTGGCCAACGAAATTCCGAATTCATGGATTCCCCAGCAATTCGACAACCCGGCCAACCCCCAAATCCATCGCCTGACGACAGCGGAAGAGATCTGGGCCGACACCGATGGCAAAGTGGACATCCTGGTGTCCGCGGTCGGCACCGGTGGAACCATCACCGGTTGCTACGAAGTCATCAAGCCGCGGAAGCCGTCGTTTCAGGCCATCGCGGTGGAGCCGAAGGATTCCGCGGTCATTTCACAGTGTCTGGCCGGTCGGGCATTGAAGCCCGGGCCACACAAGATTCAAGGCACCGGCGCTGGGTTCATTCCCAAGAACCTGCATCTGAAGGACGAAAAGGGCAATCCACAAATCACCGAGTGCATCCAGGTCACGAACGAGGATTCCTTCGCCATGGCCCGCCGTCTCGCCAAGGAAGAAGGCATTCTGGCGGGCATTTCATCGGGCGCCAATGTTTGGGCGGCGATCGAAGTGGCCAAGCGACCCGAAAACAAGGGCCGAACGGTCGTGACGATTGCTTGCTCCACAGGCGAACGCTATCTGAGCACGCCGCTGGCGGCGGAGGCCAAAGCGGAGGTGGGCGGCTGAAATTAGCCGCAAATTTTGCCAAAAAATATTGTTGCGTTGATGGGCGATTGACCGTATTAGTCCTTTGTCATAGGTCCAAAACCGGTCGCTTCAAGGAAAAGGCTGTGGTTTCGTAATGGTTCGGGGCGGCGGTTCTCCCTAAATTCAAAATTCATGTGGCTTTCATGCCGCGCGTTGGGACAGGTCCTTCGGACAAACACAATCGAACTATGAGCACTAAGGCCAATGGCACGCCGGACTACGGTACCGGCTATCTGGAAATTTCTGAAAAAGGATTCGGTTTTCTCCGCTCGGCGGAAAATCACTTTCAACCCAAACCGACCGACATCTTCGTCACGCCAGACACGATCAAGAAGAATTTCCTGCGTGAAGGTTCGTTGGTCGCCGGTCCCCTGCAGCCTCCGCACCGCGGCACCAGCCCGCAACTGCGCGAGGTGGACAAGGTCAACGGCATGCCGTTCACCGAATACACCAAGGCGGTGCGGTTCGAAAATCTGACGACCATCGATCCCACGGAAAAGTTCCAGCTCGAAACCGGGCCCGACCTGATCGAGACGCGCATCATCGATCTGGTCACGCCGCTCGGCAAAGGCACGCGCGGATTGATCGTCTCGCCGCCGCGCTCAGGCAAGACGACCATTCTCAAGCAGATCGCCAACGCGGTCACGGCGAACCATCCGGACGTCCACGTTCTGGTCCTGCTGATCGACGAGCGACCGGAGGAAGTCACGGACTTTCAACGCTCGGTCAAAGCCGAGGTCGTTGCCTCGTCGAACGATCAGGATCTGGAAACGCATGTGCGCCTTTCCCGGTTCATGATCGAGCGGTGCCGCCGCATGGTCGAGTCGGGCAAGGACGTGTTCGTGCTGCTGGACTCGCTCACTCGGGTGGCGCGCGCCTACAACAGCGTGCATGGCGGCAGCGGCCGCACGATGACCGGCGGCGTCGACGCTCGCGCGCTGGAAATTCCGCGGAAGATGTTCGCCTCCGCGCGGAAAATCGAGGGCGGAGGTTCGTTGACCATTCTGGCGACGGCGCTGGTCGATACGGGCTCGCGGATGGACGAACTCATTTTCCAGGAGTTCAAAGGCACGGGCAACATGGAGTTGATCCTCGACCGCAAGCTCTCCGATCGCCGATTATTTCCGGCCATTGACATCCCCAAGAGCGGCACGCGCAAAGAGGAAAAGTTGTTTCCTGGCAAAAACATCGAGGCGATTCGCAAGCTCCGCCGCACGATGGTGGATTTGAATCCGATCGAAGCGATGGAAACGCTCATCGCTGC
>QHOP01000217.1 GCA_003219345.1 Verrucomicrobiota bacterium | reverse complement strand
GGAGCATGGTCAGTGGCCGCGTGGCGCAGGCTGATTCATGGTGGGAGAGAATGCGGGAAAGTTCTCAGCCTGCCAACCGCAGAGTGGCACAGGCTTCCAGCCTGTCTTCGTTTATCGGCGTAGCGGCTGGCGTCTCGGAGCGTCTCGCTGTCGGCGGGCCGCCAACAGTAGCACGCGAGGCGCGCGCGGTCTCCGTTGGGCACGGAAAATTTGTAGCAGCTACCGAAAGCGCCTGACTAGATCGCCTCAGGTTTAGCTTCAGTTCTTTGTCGGTGAATTGGTCGGGCCGGCCTTCACAAAATCGGGCCGCGCGAGGAATTGCACGAAGCGGCTTCGTTGGAGGGCGAACGTTAGCTTGAATTGCCTCGATTCCGGCGGAGGTTTCAAAAAGACGGCCTGCTCGGCGTTGTCCTGGCTTCCATGCTGGACGATTTCCACTTCGCGTCCGTCCTGGTCCACCGCCCGCACGACCGTCAAACGGTGGCCTTTCAGCTCCGGACTGATTTTGAGCGCAAGCGAATAGACCTTGTTTTTGTCTTCGCCCCACCACTTGGCGGTCCACTTGAACTGGCCCGGATGATCGGTGTTCGGACTGGCCAGCGCGACCAACTGAACCGTCGCGCCATCGTGCTGCCAGTTGTTGGTCAAGTCGGCAAGCTGGCCGAGAGCCGGTAGTTGAATCGGCGGCGTTTCCCAAAGCTCATCCGCGCTGAAGCCTGCCGTGCGGATGCACTCGACCTCCAGCTTCCACGCCTGTTCTGTTGGCCAGAGAGCGCCGAAAAACTCAACGGTGCCGTTGGTGACCCAATCGAAATCCTGCTTCACAAAATCGAGCCAGGGAAACCAACGATTGCCTGTCGCATCCGAAATAACCAGCTTTTGGACCCGCCAATTGCTGTCAACGGCCAAGCCGTGCTGAGAAAACGAGCACCTGATTCGTGTCTTTCGCACGATGCTGTTCTCGTCGGCGCGCGTCTTGTCGCGTTGCATAGGCATGCCCGCCTGGAATTCATTCAGCGTAACCGAAAGATCGTCGTCGGTCTTGGTGATCGGCCGCGATTCCGGCGTCCACTGAGGATAAAGGGCAAAGGCTGGGTTGCGGATTTTGAATTGGGCAGCAGTTGTCCTGTGAGTCGCGTTTTCCCCGATAAAGCGCAAACCCAGTGTTTTGCTTCGTCGCGGGAAAGCACGAATCCACCACCCGTGGACGTACTCGTTCGGATCGCCCAATGTGCTTGCCCCCAACGCGGCATCGTAGAGATTGGTCTGTTCATCAAACACCACCAGTCTGCTCAACTGCGATGACCAATTTGCTGCGGGGTTCCGATTTACCGTGATGACGAATAAATTTGTGTCGCCGTTGTCCCAACCCAGGCTTCCTGTTTGTGGCGGGACCAGCCACTTTTTCAGAGCATCCGGCAGGATCGGCGCAATAAATCGTTGGAGACGATTGCCGCCTTGGTAACGGTAAGTGTAATTCGTCGCGAACGCGATCGTCCGAAGTTCCAGCGTCGAGCCGTCCGGCAATCGTTGAACGAGGCCGGCTCCGCTTTCGGGTCCGCGCGTCAGCAAAAACAGCGCAACAGCGACGAGCGCCGCGGCGGCAACCATGCCGACAATCACCTTGGTTCTGCTTGTCCCCATCTTCGTCCTCTAACGAAAAGGGCGCGGAACAACTCCTCATCCCGCGCCGGCAAACCCTTCAACGTTACTTCGCCTTCTTCACTTTTTCCCACTGGCCAGTCCTGGCCGACTTGAGCACGGCGTCGGTGGCGTAATCGGTGGCGAGACCGTCCTTGAAGTCGGGCCTGGCCGGTTTGCCATCGGCGAGACCGGCCAGGAAGTCGGCGACCTGGTGAACGAAGCTGTGTTCGTAACCGATCTGCAGGCCGGGCACCCACCAGTTTTTCATGTAAGGCTGGTCGCCGTCGCTCACGTGAATATTGCGCCAGCCGCGCACGCGGCCTTCGTCGCGATGATCAAAGTATTGCAACCGATGCAAATCGTGCAGGTCCCAGAAGATCGAGGCGTGCTCGCCGTTGATCTCGAACGTGTAAAGCGCTTTGTGGCCGCGGGCGTAGCGGGTCGATTCAAATGTCGCCAGTGAACCGTTGCTGAATCGCGCCAGGAAAGCGCAGGCGTCGTCAATGCCGACCTTCTCGACTTTGCCGGTTAATTGATGCTTGCGCTCTTTGATGAACGTCTCGGTCATGGCGCTGACGGAATCAATCGAACCGTTCAGCCACATCGCCGTGTCGATGCAGTGCGCCAGCAAATCGCCGGTGACGCCGGAACCGGCGGCCTTCACGTCGAGCCGCCACAACGCCGCGCCGCCCTGCGGCAGGTCCGGGCTGATCGTCCAGTCCTGCAAAAACTTGGCGCGGTAATGGAAGATGCGACCGAGCTTGCCTTCGTCAATCAGTTGCTTCGCCAGGACCACCGCCGGACAACGGCGATAATTGTACCACACCATGTTTGCCACCTTCGCTTTTTCAACGGCGGCGACCATCTTCTCGGCCTCCTCCGCGTTCAACGCGAGCGGTTTCTCGCAGAGAATCATCTTGCCGGCCCTGGCGGCGGCGATGGCGATCTCGGCGTGCGTGTTGTTCGGCGTGCAAATGTCGATGAGGTCAACGTCGTCGCGCTCGATCAATTTGCGCCAGTCTGTTTCAACCGACGCGTAGCCCCATTTCTCTGCGAACGCTTTTGCGTTGTCCGCGTTTCGGGCGCAAACGGCCTTGAGGATTGGTTGATATTTGAGGTCGAAGAAATGGTTGACCTTGCGATATGCGTTCGAGTGTGCGCGGCCCATGAAGCCATAACCGATGATGCCGATATTCAGTTTTTTCATAGATCTTTATAGCCACGAAAAGGCACAAACAGCACAAAATCAAAAAGCATTGCCACGAAAAGGCACAAAACAGTACAAAATCAAAAAGCAGGCTTCGTGTCGTTGAGGATGTATTTCTTGATTTGGAACTTTGGAGCGCCGAAGTTCACCAATAGACCATGTTCGACGCGGGAAGCCCGCAAGTAACCCAGGAGTTGTGCAATATGTTCATCGACCACGGTGCGCGCAGCTTTTACCTCGACCATCAACTGGTTTTCAACAAACAGATCAGCGTAAAAATCGCCGAGCAAGGTTCCATCCTCGTCGAACACCTTCAGCGGATGCTGTTGCTTCACGTCGAGTCCTTGTTTTCTCAAACGATGAGCCAAGGCATTCTCATAGATTTTCTCCAAATGTCCGTTCCGATGGTAGCGGTGAACAGCAAATCCTGTTTCGCGAATTATATCGCAAAGCTGCATGATCTCCTTCATAGATCCCCTTCCTTTTTGCACGTTCTGCGCTTTTTCGTGGCTGATGCCAACATTGAGTTTTTTCATAGATCTTTATAGCCACGAAAAGGCACAAAAGGCACAGAATCAAAAGGAAGGTTCGGCTCGTTGAGGATGTATTTCTTGATTTGAACCTTTGCAGCGCAAAGCTGCATGATCTCTTTCATACGTTCCTTTTTTTGTGCTTTCTGTGCCTTTTCGTGGCCAGTTCCGGTGCTCGCTATTTACTCCGGCTGATCTTTTTAACGGCCTTTTTCCCGGAGGACTTGCTGGTCTTCGCTTTCACTGTTTTCTTAACAGGCTTTTTCGCGACCTTTTTGATTTTCGCCTTCACGACCTTCCGGGTCACTTTTTTCCTGGCGGCTTTCTTTGCCGGTCTGGCTGTTGTCTTCGCTGCCGTTTTCGCGGCATTCGTGAGCACGACCGTTTTCATCGCCTTCGTGGCTTTGACTTCGGCGCCATCGATTTGGCGCCAGCCGTGCGCATCACGGACGGCGATCATGGCCGATAAAATATCGTTCCAGGTTTGTTGTTTCATCATCACTTCGTTCGGGAACATGCAGCCGTCCCAGCAGATGTGACGAAAAGCCTTCGTGAGTCGCCCGTCTTCGCCATGCAGCCAGTATCCCGCGTGGTGGGTGATCCTCAGCTTGCCGTTCGGGTCATTGGGCAGGCAATGATGGCCCGTCTTGTCATGCGTGCCTGAGCCGTGGACGGTCGCGTCGTTCTGAGCGACGTGGAAGTCGAAGGTCCACGGACGAAGCGCCGCCGTGAGCGTCTTCATTGCCGCGTCCAGCCGCTTCGGATCGGACCAGTCCCAATCCGGCGGCAGGATGGCGTCTTCCGGCGCGTTGTAACCGAGTGTGTAAAGGAGTGTGTGGGCCATGTCGGCCTGGAAACCAACCGTTTGCGGGCGGTCAACGAGTTCCAGCAACCGCACCATCTCTTTCCAACTGTGCATGCCGCCCCAGCAGATTTCGCCCTCGGCGGCAAGGCGTTCGCCAAAACTTTCCGCGACATCGGCGGCTTCGCGAAAAGTCCGGGCGATCAACTTTGTGTTTCCTTCCGGCTCCTTGAGCCAGTCACTCGGACCACAAGCGGAGTCAATGCGCACCACGCCGTAGGGACGAACGCCCAGTTGTCTCAGTTTCGCGGCAATCCGACAGCCTTTGCGGACTTGTTCGACGAACTTTTTCCTCTCGTCTTCGCTCCCCATCGCCGAGCCGCCGCCGGTGGGCGGCCAGACCGGCGCGACCACGGAACCAACCACAAAACCCTTCGACGCGATCTTGTCAGCGAGCCTTTTCAATTCATCCTCGCTGACGTCGATATTGATGTGCGGGTCGAAAAGAAAAATGTCCACCCCGTCGAACTTGATGCCGTCCACTTCGGCCTTCGCTGTCAGATCGAGCATCGTGTCCAGATCGATGAACGGTTCGGCGCCGGGGCTGCCTTTGCCGACGAGGCCGGGCCACATGGCGTTGTGAAGCCTGGGATAGTTGTTGTTGCTGTGATTACTCATGGAAGGTCCTTTTCGTTGATCGTCCTGCCCGGTTCCGAATTCAAGAGCCAGTGTCTTTCATGCCATAGTTTTTCTCCGGAAATTGTGGCAAACCTAGCAAGCGCCTTTAAGCAATCAATGCCAAAGTGCTCTTCGCGGCGCCCTTCTCACACCATGAACCGTCCCCTCGTCCTCGTCGTGGTTCTCGACCTCGTCCCCGATTGGCCGACTTGGTTTTGAGGACGAGGACGAGCACGATCCCTACCCAGGAAGCTGCCCCCTCACCCCGCCCTCTCCCCCTCCGAGGGGGAGAGGGTGCCCGAAGGGCGGGTGAGGGGGGTGGTCCATGGTCCCAATGCATGCGAAAAAACGAAAGGGGGCTTCCCATGAAACCGGGTGAGGCGAGACTCCGTCGAGCCTGATTTCTATCCTTTGGAGATCAGGGCTCGACGGAGTCTCGCCCGATTTGCCGGTTGCTTGTTCCCGCTTTTCTCCGCCGGACTGTTGTTGCCGTTGGCAACCGCGCCCGCCCAGGACGCTTTGAGGACGCCTGGTTTTTCGCTCGCGTACATGGACCGCTCGGTATCGCCGGGCGTGGATTTCTATCACTTCGCAGATGGCAACTGGTTGAGTAACAACCCGGTGCCCCCCAACAAATCCCGCTGGGGCGCGTTCAACGAATTGCAGGAGCGCAACTGGCAATTGATCCGCTCCATCCTCGAATCGTGCGCTGCCAACACCTCGGCATCAGTAAAAAGCACGACTCGGGAGGTCGGTGACTTCTTCGCGTCGGCAATGAATACGAACCGGCTTGAACAACTCGCTTTCAGGCCGATTGCTTCCGATCTCGAGCGCATCGCGCGGCTTCGTTCCGGGAACGACGTTTTCCGGCTGCTCGCGGATTTTCACGAGCGCGGCATCGGCGCGTTTTTCAACCCGCGGGTCGAACCCGATCCGAAAGACAGTTCGATTTACGCCTTTCGCATCGCGCAGGGCGGCCTTGGCCTGCCGGACCGCGATTACTACCTCAAAGACACATTCGCCAAACAACGCGAGGCATACCACGCGCACATCGCGACCATGCTGAAAATGCTTGGAGAGTCCGCGGAGGAGGCCACTGCTCATGCGTCCACGATTCTCGACCTGGAAACAGCCCTCGCGCAGGCCAGCAAACCGCGTGCGGACCTGCGCGATCCCGTCGCCAACTACCATAAATTTACGGTCGCGGAACTGGAGCAGCTCACCCCTGCGCTGCCGTGGAAACCGTATCTCAGCGCGAGCCGGCTCGACAAAACCCGTCATCTCGTCGTCGGGCAGCCTGAATTTCTGCAAGCCGAGGAGAAGCTGGTCAAAGAACGCCCGTTGACGGACTGGCAGGTTTATCTGCGCTGGCACCTGTTGCGCAGCGCCGCGCCGTTTCTGCACCGCGCGGCCGAGAACGAGAATTTTGCTTTCTATCAAACCGTTTTGAGCGGCACGCCGCAGCCCGAACCGCGCTGGCAGCGCGCCGCGCACGTCATTGACGGTTCCATCGGCGAGGCGCTCGGCCGGCTTTACGTCGAAAAATATTTTCCGCCAGCCGCCCGCGCGCGCATGAGCGAATTGATCGCGAACCTGAAATCGGTTTTTCGCGATCGCCTCCAAAAACTCGATTGGATGACCGATGCCACGCGCGCCAAAGCGCTCGCGAAGTTCGACCGCTTCACGCAAAAGATTGGCTACCCGGACCAATTCCGTGATTACTCGCCGATCAGGATCCGGCGCGACGACTACTGGGGCAACGCCCAGCGCGCCGCGCAGTTTGAGTCACGCCGCCAGTTCGCGCGCGTCGGCAAGCCGGTTGATCGCGCCGAGTGGGACATGACGCCGCAGACGGTCAACGCTTACTTCAACCCGTCGCTGAATGAAATTGTCTTCCCAGCGGGCATCCTGCAACCGCCCTTCTTCGACGCGCAGATGGACGATGCGGTCAACTACGGCGCGATCGGCGTGGTCATCGGCCACGAAATCACGCACGGCTACGACGACGAGGGGCGAAAGTACGACGCCGACGGCAACTTGAACGAATGGTGGACTGACGAAGACGCAAAAAAGTTTGAGGCGCGCGCGCAGAAGGTCATCGATCAATACGGCTCTTACGAAGCATTGCCGGGCTTCAAAGTCAACGGCAAGCTGACGCTCGGCGAAAACATCGCTGACCTGGGCGGCGCCAGCATCGCGTTCGACGCGTTGCAACGCGCGCTTGCCCAGGAGCCGTCAAAACGAAAAGCCATCGGCGGTTTCACGCCGGAACAGCGCTTCTTTCTTTCGCTCACCCAAATCTGGCGCACGAACTGGCGTGAAGACGAGTTAAAACGCCGGCTGACAGTTGACCCGCATTCGCCCGGACAGTTCCGCGCTATCGGCCCGCATGTCAACCTGCAGCAATTCTACCAGGCGTTTGACATCAAACCGGGCGACCCGATGTATCGGCCGGCGGAACTGCGCGCGAAGGTTTGGTAGGCGTCTTGTGCGTTCAAGGTTCAAAGTTCAAGGTTCGACGTTCGATGTTCGATGTTCTTTTTCTTGCCGGGCATGGCGCAGGCCGGCAAACTTTGCCCGAACTCTAACCCCGTCAGTTATGAAAGACATTTCTCGCGCCGCCGATTTATCTCAAACTCCCACCATGGAAAACGCCGCCATCAACCGTCGCCGGTTCTTCGCCACTGCCGCGATGGCCGCCGCCGGCGCGGCCCTTGCGCCGAAGGCGCTCGCCGCCGAGCGCGACTGGACGGGGAGGAATCCAGTGCGTTACCCCGACCCCGACATCATCGTGCTCGACGAGCGGTTCGCCAAATACAAGGTCGGCAACACGCCGATTCAAAAGCTCTGGACTGGAGCGTTGTGGGCTGAGGGTTGCGCTTGGAACGGCGTTGGCCGTTACCTGGTCTGGAGCGACATTCCGAACAACCGCCAGATGCGCTGGCTCGAGGAGGACAGTCACGTGAGCGTCTTCCGCAATCCGAGCGGCAACAGCAACGGCAACACGTTCGACTTCGAAGGGCGTCAGCTTTCCTGCGAGCACGGCAACCGCCGCGTCGTCCGCTACGAGCACAATGGTGCCGTCACCGTGCTGGCTGACAAGTGGAAGGACAAACCGCTCAACGCGCCCAACGACATTGTCGTGCATCCCGACGGCGGCGTTTGGTTCACTGACCCCGGTTACGGCTCGATGATGAATTATGAAGGCCACAAGGGCGAACTGCAGATTAAAGAGGCGGTTTATCGCATCGACTCGAAGGGCGGCAAAATGGAAATGGTGAGCGACGAATTGGAGAAGCCTAATGGAATTTGTTTCTCGGCTGACTACAAAAAGCTTTACGTCGCCGACACCGGCAAACCGCGGGACATTCAGGTCTGGGACGTGGTGGACGAGAAAAAATTGAAGAACCGCCGCCGTTTTGTGGACATGGCGATGCCACCGCAGAAAGTCCAAACTGAAAACGGCGCGCGGACGGTCGGTGGCAACGGCGGCTCCGACGGCATCCGCTGCGACGTGGATGGCAACGTATGGTCAGCCGCAGGCTGGGTGGGCGAAGGTTACGACGGCGTCCACATTTTTTCTCCGGAAGGCCAGCGCATCGGCATGATCCTGCTGCCGGAAATCTGCGCCAACCTCTGCTTCGGCGGGGAGAAGCGCAATCGCCTGTTCATGGCGGCCAGCCAGTCGATCTACGCAGTTTATGTCGAGACGCAGGGCGCGCACATCACCTGATCGATCGCTGCATCCCGCGGCGGGTCCCGCCGTTTTGCGTTCGAGCCGTAAGTAAAGCAGACCGCCCTCAAAAAAACACCGAAGCAAACGAAACAACTGCCAGAGCCTTTCGTCGGCGTTGAACCAGTCCACCAGCCGCTGTGTGCGCCGTTGTTCAGGCGCGATGGTGTTAGGATCCATGGTGCTGAGCCTGACTACTTTTGCTCTTTCTTCGCCGTCAGCCACTCGAAAGTAATTTTGACGTCGTCGCCGGTCGAAAACACTCCCAGCTTCGTTGGCGGTTTGATGCCGAAACTGGTCATCTTTACCGAGATGGAACCGGTGAACTTCAGCTTGTCTGCGCCGACACGGACCATGGTCACCGGCATCTGAGCTTTGTTCGTCACGCCGGCCACGACCAACTCCCCTTTGGTGTCGAAGAGAAACGGAGCATCAGGCGATTTGGGCGCTTCTTTGAGCGTCATTTCCGTGAGGCGGTAATCGAGCCGCCGGTGGTCCTTTTCCTTCATCGAATCATACATAACGTTGTCCATGTCGGTCTTGTCGCTCTTCAACTGGCGGACGAAGATTCTTACCTCGCAGTGCGCGTTGACCTTGCCTGACGCCGGTTTGTTCAGGTCGAACGCCTCATCGAACTCGACGTATCCGCCGAGCGCCGTGCTTCCGACCGACCAGTCGTGAAGAGTGGAAGTGCCGTCCACTTTGACCCTGCTGCTGTTGGGAACGGCGTTGTAGCGGACCCAGTCCCCGGCGGCGCGCAGGGAAAAGGGCAGCAACGGAAGCAACGCAAGCGTTCCCACGAACACAAAACGGGTCCTTTTCATGAGCTTTTTCGGTTTTGGATTTGCCATGCCAAATCGCGCGATCATTCGACTCAATCATTTTCAGGCCAATTCAAACCATTCCTTTGGCAACACCGCTTTTTGCCCATTGACGACGGCTTCGTTGGCCTTGATGGCCAGGGCGGTGGCTTCAAAGCCTTCCTGATAACCTGCCGCCGGCTGCAGTTTGACTTCCGAAATATACTTTTCCAATGCCGCCTTGTCATTGACGTCAAACGTGGCCGAGAAGTCTTCCACCGCGGAGCTGACGGCGTTGACATTGATGAGAAACGATTCCAGTGCGAAGTAAAGCGGCTTGGTGGTGTAGGCAGCTTCGTCCGTCGCCTTTTCGGTCAGGTTCGTCAACTTCGTCGCGTTCGCAATCAGCGCGATGCCGGTTTCCTTGTAGAACTGGTCTTTGCGTGCGTAAACCTCCCAGCCAAGCAGCGGCGAGTCTACTTCTTTGAACATCCATGCCTTGTTACCCCGCATCATGATGGCGGCGTCCGTGCCGTAAAGCATTTCATAATCGGCATCGAAGGAGTTGGCCAGCGTGCACTCGTAGAGCAAATGCGCCCCGCCGGGATATTCAAAGACGGCCTCGACGGTGTCGGGCACGTCGCGTCCGTCTTTCCATTGCATAATCGAGCCGAAGCCGTTCACGGAAACGGGGCGCCCGTTCAAAAACCACGACAGCGCGTCGATCTGGTGGATGCCGATTTCACCGACCAGTCCGAGCGACGTCTCGTTGCTCAGGCGCCAGTTCAGTTCGCGCTCGCGGGCAGGATTAGGCGACGTCATGCGCCAGCTCTGCTTCTTGTGCCATTGCGCATGGGCCTTGACCGCTTTGCCCGACGCGCCGGCGCGGATGAAGTCCAGCAGAAAACGGCGTTGCGGGTCCGAGCGCGTTTGCAGGCCGGCCTGGAAAACCTGCTTGCGCGCGGCTTTGGCCGCGAGCGCGATCGCTTTGGCATCCTCAATGTTGCTGGCCAGCGGCGCTTCGCAATAAACGTGCTTGCCCGCCTGCAATGCCGCGATGGCGATCTCGCGGTGCTGATGCGTCGGCGTGGCAATGACCACGGCCTGGACTTCCTTGTCGTCCAAAATTTTCCGGTAATCGTCCAGGCCTTTTGCGTTGGGCGCGGAGTTGGCGGCCCGTTTCAACGAGGCGGGATAGGTGTCGCAGACCGCCACGAGTTGGGCCGTTTTGAGCCGTGACAAAGTCGCGATGATTTCGCGGCCCCAGTTGCCCAAACCGATCACGGCGCATTTGAGCTGAAACGGGACCAGGGTGGCGAGATCGGCGGCGTGGAGCGGCGCGCGGGTGATCAATTCCACGCCCCCCAACATGGTCATCAACGTCGCAAAAGAACTCCCTTTAAGAAAATCGCGGCGGTTCAGCTCGGCGGTTTCGTTCTTGTTCATACGGGACAGGTTCTTTAACCGCCAAACCGACAGAAGACAAAACAAACCGCCCTCGTCACAAGAACAACGGCCAGCGCGCAAATCGGAACGGCATTTTTCATCGATACGCTCCTCTGGACTGCAACTAGAGGTTTCCTGGACTTGCATCGCCCTCCTCAAGCCCTAACGCCCATTTGATTCCTCCGAGGATGTGTGCCTGATAGCGCTTGTTTTCCCAAACGTCTTCGCGATGACCAAGCGAAGTGTAGAAGACTTTGCCCTGAGCGTAATTCTTGCACCAGGCGACGGGGAAACGGCCGGCTTCCTGTTTATTATTCGGGTGTTTGTCGAGATAAAAGAGTTGGTGAACTTTGGAATCGTCGAAATTCTTGAACAGATACATCTCTTCCTGTTCGATACAGTAGGATTCGAGCTTGTCTCTCTTCAGATGTTTGGTTGCTGGGTGATTTACGTCGGCCACAAGACACTCTACCCCGGCCTGATCGCCGTGTGTTCTAAACTCACCGCCAAGCATTTCGATGTAAGGGTCAATGGCGTCCTGCCCGTGAAACGTGTCACTGGCCGAGTGCATTCCGATGAACGCCTTGCCGGACTTGATCGCGTTCAGGAACGCCTCTTTGTCCGGAAGCGGCAGGATGCCGGTCGTATTGGC
>QHOP01000638.1 GCA_003219345.1 Verrucomicrobiota bacterium | reverse complement strand
TCTTGACGGTGCGGTTTATCGCCTCGGCTCACTTAACTGGCTGCGCGAATGTGGCGTGGTCGGGCGGGCCGTCCCCGGCACGTTGCGGCGCGGTGAGGACACCGCGCCCTACCGGGCAACCGAGTCCTCGCCAGATCCGAGTTCCGCGTTTGTGGCTCATTGGTCCGCTCAAGGCGCTACCATCCTCGGACTCGCCGCCGACACCCGCCTCATCGGCCTGCTGGCTTTGCGCGATACCGTCAAGCCACACGCCGGTGACGTCGTCGTCCAACTGACCCAACAGGGCAAAGCGGCTTACCTGATCACGGGCGATAACCAGCTCACCGCCGCGGCCATCGCGCAGCAGGTGGGCATTCCCAAAGAAAACGTGTTTGCAGAAATCCGTCCCGAACAAAAAGCGGAGATGGTGAAGCAACTCCAGCAACGTGGCGAACGTGTCGCCTTCGTCGGCGATGGCATCAACGATGCGCCTGCGTTGGAACAGGCCGATCTCGGCATTGCTGTCGCCAAGGCCAGCGACGTGGCCCGCGAAGCCGCCGACATCATCCTGCTCAAGTCCGACATCCAGGCGATTCCCGAAGCGCTCGGCCTGGCGCAGGCCACGCTGCGGACCATCAAACAAAATCTGTTTTGGGCCTTTTTCTACAACGCCGCGTCCATTCCCTTGGCGGCACTTGGCTTTCTCAGCCCGGTCATCTGCGCGTTGGCGATGGGCTTGTCCGACCTCATTGTCATCGGCAACGCGCTCCGATTGCGAAGGTGGAAAGAATGAAAGATTCCAAGCTCAAAGATCAGGAGACTCTTCAAGTCCCGAGGCCCACAGCGCAGCCGCGCGCCGTTGGTTATGCATTCGCGCCTGGAATTTATTTTGAGCTTTGAGCTTTTGCCTTGGAGCTTCAAAGTGTCATGTGAGAGAAACACCCATGCAATGTGACCGTTCTGCTTTCCCCTCACTCGGCCTTCGCCACCCTCTCCCCATCCGATGGGGAGAGGGCAGGGTGAGGGGCGCTGCTGTTTCCAGTCTGGTGGACATCGTTGTAAAGAAGCGTTAGGGACCACCACGCGGTCGGACGCCGCTGCCGGAAACGGCTTCTCGACACGCTGTCACCAGGCGGCTATACGAATGAAACAACGCAACCGCTTCAATCTATGAAAAAAGCACTCACCGCGGTTCTGATTTCGCTTTCTGCTACTGCGCTCATCGCCGCCGACTCCCGCAAACCCATTCCACTCTCCGACGGGAAAACGTTCGCCGGCTGGGACGGCGATACCAACAAAACGTGGCGGATCGAGAACGGCGCGTTTGTGGGCGGTTCGCTCAAGGCGACCGTGCCGGAAAACGAATTCATCGCCACGACGCGTTCGTTCACCAACTTGAATTGAGCGGTTACCAGGTGGACATGGGCGATCCGGAATGGTGGGGCTGCATCTATGACGAGTCGCGCCGGAACAAGGTCATGGCCAAATCCGACATCAAGGAGGTCAACAAAGTGTTGAAGCGCGGCGACTGGAACGAATACGTCATCCACGCGGAAGGGAAACGGATACGCGCGTGGATCAACGGACTTCCGACCGTGGACTACACCGAGGCGGACGATGCCATTCCGCAGTTCGGAAAGATCGGTCTGCAAGTCCACGGCGGTGGCAAGACCGAGGCGTGGTACAAAGACATCACCATTGAGGAGTTGCCGTAACGTTGTTTTGATCTTATTTGCACCGACTCGCAATTCAACTCCAACCGCAACTACGAAGTCTTCTGGGGATAACCGCGAAAGTTCCTATGCTTGGGAAAATCCTCAAAGGTCTGTTTGGAAGGAAAATAGCCGCTGGCGATGAAACGAGGCAAAGTCCTCCCAAGCCACTCCAAGAAAAAGTGTCCGATGTCTCGGTCCCAGTCCGACAGGCCGAGTCTCGAAATGTCGAGGTTGCAAATCAACCAGCTTATCTCGACCTTCTCAGTAAGTTCACAATTGGTAACTCCATTGAAAGTTTTCAGGGGCAAAGTCACTGGCAAAGTGTGCTTCGCACGCACCCATCGAATGCAATTCGGTCTTTGGTAAGGGATGGCTTCTTAGAAAAGGCCGACTTGATAACCGCGCTTACTTGCAAATTCGGAGCACCGCAATTAAAGACCTTGCCAAGGAAAAGGGTGTGAGCTCATCGGGACGAAAAGACCAAATTGCTGAACGTCTCGTCAAAACCAATGCCGATGCGGTTGCTAAACTATTAACTGGATTCGAGGCCTTTTCTTGCACAGAAAAGGGGCTGGCCATCGTTCGTGACTTTGAGGCACGGTCAAGAAACGCAAAGAAGCAGGCTGAGACGGCGGCGATTGAAGCGTTGAAATCGAATCGGCTCAAAGATGCTTGTCGAGTTGTAGCTGCCTTTGAGGCCACGCAAGTTTCACCACGGGGAATAGGCATTGATTGGAGTAACTATGACGACAGCTATGATTTGGCAGTGCTTACGTATGTTTACTCGCTGACACCGAAGCGGCTTGAGCGTCTGTCCGATGAAAGGTTGCTCGAACTTAGAGTCGCTGCTGCCATGACGCACCTGTGGGGTGAAAAAAGTCCGGTTTCTTGGCTCTCAG
>QHOP01000216.1 GCA_003219345.1 Verrucomicrobiota bacterium | reverse complement strand
GGAAACGGGTGCCGTTCCAGCGCCGTAGTTGACGGCGCCTTGGAAAGTCCCGTCACCCTTGCCCAGCAGAACCGATAGGTTGCCGTTGCCCTGCGACACGCAGATGGGGCAGGTGGAATTGTTCACCGTCACGAGGTCGGCCTTGCCATCACCGTTGAAGTCGCCCACCGCCACTGAAACGGGATTCGTTCCCGCGCGATAGTTGATAGCGGCTTGGAACGTGCCATCGCCATTGCCCAACAACACCGAGCCTGTCGTGGCGAGGTCCGCTCTGCCATCGCCGTTCAAGTCGCCCACTGCAACAGATACAGGATACAATCCCGCGGTGAACCAGAGCGGCCCTGCAAAGCTGGGTGCCGGACAACCGTCGGCCAAAGCCAGCTCCTTTTGAAACAGACTGTTCAGCAGAATGAGCGAAGCCATCGCCGTTGGTTTTGCTATCGAGGATTTCATTTTCTGGTTCCTTTGATTGGTGGCGCCGGGTTACGGCTTGCGCAAGCGGAAGAAAGTGACACCGGGATTTCACGAGGACCGTACATGACCGACAACAGACACCTTTCCCACTCATACTGATCCTTTCAGGTTACAAAAGAGGTTACGAATGCAAGCAAACCATCCCAAGACATCCCGGACAATGGGGGGAACACCTTATTCTTCAGAGCTAAAGAACCCTAAAGCGCGACAACGTAGACTGCGTCGGGCAGTGATCGGATTGGATTTCCTTGCTCTGCTGCGCTTTCTCGCCAAGCTCGTCTGGCGAGGTGACCGAATCAGACCGGGGCTCGTGACTTGAACTTTCTTTCGCCGCTACGCGGCTCTGAATTCCGTCAACACTTAAACCCACGGCTGACGCCGTGTATCTGTTTTAGCGCCCTTTGACGTAGCGCAGGTTTCCAACCTGCTGTATCGCCGATTTCCAATCGGCAGAGCCGTCGCCAGTGCCGCGGCTTTGGGGGCGGCGAAGCGTCTGCGGGTAGGAAACCCGCGATACAGCAGATTTGGAAATCTGCGCTACGGCGCAGTCGCCACGCTAAACAAGTACGACACCGTGGGCTGCGCTCTGTCACTATTCCGCAGCTATTTGCCGCCGCTTTGATTGATGAGCATGATCTTCTGCCAGATCTTGCGCGACAGTCCGGTCGTCAGGTCTTCGATTTCGTCCACGGCCGACAGCGCCACGGGATCGTTGAACCGTTGCGCGTAAAGGGCGGCGACCTTGCCGATCAGCGACAGCATCTCGCTGCAATAATCGAGATAGCGTGACATCTCAAAGGTGGTCATCGTGCGTTTGGGTGACGATTTGGTGGCCGGCCCGCCGGTCAGAATAATTTCCGGGTCCTTGGTCAACTGGTGCATGTCAATGATGTGGGCGAGCGCGCGCAGTTCGTGGATCGCACCGAGCGCTCGCTTCCGTTTGATCCGGCCTTCGAGTGTGACCAGAAAGAAGATCGCGATGCCGACGAAGACAATGTCGTTGATTCCCGCGTCCACCGCTTGTACGAAATCCGCGAAGCTCTCCCACATTTTTGAGATTTTCAGGTTCGCAAGCGCCAGGAGGATGATCGACGCAAGCAGCGCGACCAAAAACCCAATGGCGATGCGCAACGGCAACAACGGACGGGCAATCCATTCAGCGCGGGTCACCGCTTCGGTCCCGATCCGCTGAAGCTCCTCCGCAACTTTGGTCAAACCCGCGTCAGGAAACCGTTCCTGAATACGATCGCGAAGCTGGCCGATGGTTTGGATAATATGATCGGCGTTCAGGCTGCGATACATGGCGGAAGGTTGAGTGAAACGACTTACTTGCTAAAGCTTTTTGATCTCTTCCCACATCGGCTGCAAATCAGGGTCCGCCAACGCGGTTCGCTGGATGTCCGTCTTGCCGCGGATCCTGACCGCCTCGGTCAGCCAGCTTCGCGCCTCCTCCAGGTCGCCGAGGCGGCAGGCGTAGCAGGCCAGGTTGTAGGGAATCGTGCTGATGCCGGGAAATTTTTCGACGACGGGCAGGAGCAAGTCAAACGCCTCGCGCGTCCGCTTCAGCTCGTGCAGACTGTAGGATTGGTGGATCCATCCAGTGGCATCGTCAGGGTCGGTCGCCACAAGTCGGCGTGCGGCCTCTAGCGCCTCCGGCCAATTCCGTTCCGCCGCGCAAATCCGCCATCCCGCTTCGAGCACTTCGCGGTGCTGCCGCTGGTCCGATGAAATCTTCGTCAATTCGACCTTGGCTTCAGCTGTGTTCCCCAATTCCAGCCAGCCAATCGCTGCGTTCAAGTAATGATCGTCCGGCGGCGTCAGTTTGCCCATATAAATTGATGGGTTTCCAGTTTGGCAAAAGGCAACAGTTAAAGCAAAACAACAGAAGTTGAAACCAAAAATAAACGCATGACGCATTCAAGCATCACCTTAACGGCCGGCTTCAGTCGGTTTGAGGCGGGCAGCAGCCCCTGCAAACAGTTTCAATGGTTTATGCGACGCTTGGAAAAACCGTTAAAGCGGTTGAAGCATTCAACGTTCCGCTGCGCCTTGCTCAGGCAATGTGTTCATGAGATTTTTCGCTGGCGTGCGCTGATTCTCTGGCTGCCTGGTCTCACGGTCCCTCTTTTCGCCGCAGAAACACATCCGCTATCGACGAACGCGGCCAGGCTGGCAGGAAACCTTGCAGAACTGCAGACCAGAATCGCCGCCCACATTTCGCGACCAAGCTTTGCTGCCGCGGCTTGGGGCGTGAAAGTCGTTTCACTCGACACCGGCAAAGGGCTGTATGAGCGCAACGCGGGCAAACTGCTCAAGCCCGCGTCCAACGCCAAGCTTTTCACCGGCGCGCTGGCACTCGACCGACTCGGACCGGATTACCGGATCAAGACTTCGTGCTGCGCTGCCGGCAAACCGGACGGCCAAGGCACGCTCCACAGCGACCTGATCATTTACGGGCGCGGCGATCCGTCGTTTGCCGCGCGGTTCAACGGCGGCGACTCCGGCAAATCACTTGATCCGCTCGTAACGGCCCTGGTGGCTGCCGGCATCAAACGGATCGAAGGCGATCTCGTCGGTGACGAAAGTTTTTTTCGCGGGCCGCCCTTCGGATCGAGTTGGACGTGGGACGATTTGCCGAACTACTACGGCGCGGAGGTGTCCGCGCTCAGTCAGGAGGACAACGTGGTTGACCTCGTTTTCAAGTCCGGTGCGAAGACAGGCGACCCCTGCGTAATCGTGAGCAAGCCGGCAACTGATTTTCTCACTTTCATCAACCGCGCCAAAACAGCAGACAAAGGCGCCAGGCGCGAAATCAATCTCTACCGTCCACTGCCTCAGAACACGGTTTACATTTCCGGCTCGTTGCCGGTCGGCACCAACTGGACCGACGCCGTGAGCGTGCATAACCCGGCGCTCTGGTTCGTGACGCGCCTCAAATCGGCGTTGGAAAAGCGCGGCATCGTCGTCGCCGGCAAATCGCGTTCTGTGAACTGGCTGGACCGCCAGGCGCAGCCGCTGGATTTCTCCAGGCTCATGGAGGTGGCCTCGATCGAATCACGGCCCGTGAGCGAGTTGGTCAACAAGATGATGAAGTCGTCGCAAAACCTCTACGCCCAGTTATTGCTGCTGCAGGTCGGTGCGCGAAGTGAAAAGTCGGACCACCAGGCGAAGACGACGGAAGAAGCCGGCATCGCGGAGTTGAACCGCTTCGCCAGGGACGCCGGCGTCCGGCGCGGCGAACTGCTTTTCGACGAAGGCTCCGGCCTGTCGCGCAGCGCGCTGGTCACGCCTGAGGCGATTGTTCAACTGCTCGTCTTCATGAGCCGGCACCGCTGCGCTGAGGTTTTCCGCGACGCGCTGCCGATTGCCGGGGTGGATGGTTCGCTTCGCAATCGGATGAACGGAACCGCAGCCGAGAAGAATGTCCGGGCTAAAACCGGAACCATCGGGCACGTGCACTCGCTTTCCGGCTACGTGACGACGGCAGCCGGCGAGCGCCTGGCCTTCTCGCTCATGCTGAACAATTACGACGCGGATGGGAGACATTCGGTCAAGGATGACCTCGACCTGATTCCGGTGATGCTGGCCGAGTTCAAAGGGCGGTCGGACCAGCCGTGACGTCGTAGGGCGGGCCGTCCTCGGCCCGCCGCAGCGGGAGCCGAACGAGGCCGGTGCGATCAGCTTTCCCTGATCCTGGTGGGGCGAGACTCCGTCGAGCCGTTACTTTCCGCCCGTTGGAGATCAGGGCTCGACGGAGTCTCACCCCACCGATCATGGCTTCAGCTCACGTAAAATTTTTGGAGGCGTTCTACTCTGGTTGCAGCTCCGCGAGCCTGGCACATCGTGTCCTGCCTCAAACAAACAAACTCTCGGGCTTGTCGGCGCAGCTCAGGTAACGGCCACCCACGTACACATTCTCCAGCTTGCCGTCGCGCCATTTGCGCAGCCGATAAAGCGTTGCGAACGTGAAGTCCGGCGCGGCGCCGCCCTGGCCGCCGACCAGTTCCGCGCCGCGGCGCACGTTGTCGATCAGCCACGCCGGCAGCGAGAGGTGATACGGATTGCGCCGCACCTCGCCGATGTGGAAGGTCAGCGCGGTGATGAGATCGGCCACCTGCTGCACATTCAACTCCACCATCAGGTTCGGAGAAGGATTCTGTCCCCAGAATTCCGTTTCGACGGTGTGACAGGCAAAGTCCGGCGGCAGGACTTTAAGCGCGTCCATCACCAGGAAATGGGTGCCAACGTGCGTGCTGTTCCAGTCCAGATCATGCGGGAAAAGAATCACGCGCGGTTGGTGCTTTGCCAGGATGTCGGCGATGGCTTTGACCGATTGCGCCCACTGCGCCGGATTCTGTTCGCGCGCTTTCGGGTTCACTTTCTCCAGTCCATCAGGCGCGGTTTGCACGAGGCCGAACCCGATGCAGTCGCAGCAATTCTTCAACTCCTGCAACCGCTCAGTCTGGCGTTCCTTCTTGCTGCCCTGTGTGACGGCGACGTTGATGACGTTCCATTTCGCCTCGCGCAACAGCCGCAGCGCCAGTCCGCCGACGATGACTTCATCGTCCGGGTGCGGCGAGAAAATCAGAACCTTGGGCGCGTCCGACGCGGTGTGCGGCCGTGGCAACTGCGCAAACGTGCCGAGCGGATAACTCCTGCCCTCTTTAGCGAAGCGGGCGTATTCGGAGACGAGGTGCTGATAGGGGTTCATGGGAAGCCTCCTTTCGCTTTTGCGCACGCATTGGGACCATGAACCAGATGGGCACCCCTCTCCCTGCCCTCTCCCCGCAAGGCGGGGAGAGGGTGGCCGA
>QHOP01000215.1 GCA_003219345.1 Verrucomicrobiota bacterium | reverse complement strand
GATAAGCTGGTAGCGTTGACCGATTCGATAGTTCGGAATGAACCGTTGGAAGTCCCAGGCTGGATTGCCCGTGCCGCCGCCGGAAGGCGATTGGCTCAGGCGCACCTGGTCCGGCGCGCGGAAAATTTCCGCGAATGCCATGCCCCGGCAGACGCCAAAATACCACGGCTCCGCGTAACGGTGGCGCGAACGATTGAACACCAGCGTGAGCGGGAACGCCGGATCGTGCGCGAAGTCGCGTTGGTCGCCGCGCGCGAGGTGCGTCGGCAGTTCGCCGTGCGCCGGGGTGACGCCGCGAACCCAGGCAGGCACAGCGCTCGCGTCGTTGTTGGGGCACCCGATGAAATGGACGTCGAGCGACTCCGGTAGATGAATGTAGCTGGCCCAGAACAGGCCGATGTAGCCGTTCCTAAAAGTGTCGCGGCGCGGGACGCACTCGAAGGTGAATTCGATGACGCCATTGTCGAGGAGTTGATACCGCATACAACTCTCCAGTCCCCAGTGCGGCGTCGGCGCCTGGTAAAGCTCGGCGGTGTGGTCGTCGATGACGCGCAATTGCATCGGCGCGTTGCGCGGTTCGAAGAGGACCTTGTTGTCCTGCACGGTGCCGTCGTGGATGTGCTCAAAGTTCAGGCCGGCGTAGCTCGGCACGAAGAGATTGCGCCGCTGCTGGTCATGTTTGAGCGAACCGAGACCGTGGTAACCGGCGCGATGACCGGGCAAAACGTCGTCGTCCACGGCGCGGTTGTCCACGACCACCGCTTCGAGCGGGCCGCGCCGCAACACAACATACGGTTTATCCGGCACCGTGAAGCGCGCGTGCGGGTCGGAGAAACTGGTGCGTGGCGGCGGATCATCCGCCGCGGGCGCAGCGCGAAGCGAGTGCATCCCGGCAGCCTGTGTCAGGCAGAGCAGCAATGCGGCTCCAGGAGAAAAAAGGGCTTTCATGGTCGGACTTATGATCTCTTTGCCTGAATCGCGGCACGCCGACAAGCCTTTCGTTGCTCGCACCTTGACTGCGGCTCAACAGTCTTGCCCATGAACCGCAGCGGGCCAGGGACGGCCAGCCCTCCGGTTTGGGTGCAGGCGCCGACGGCCCGCTGATCGCTGACACCTTCCGCCAGGGGACAGGGTTGCACGATTCTGAGGCGGGACAGTTCGAAGCGCTTTGCCCCGGTCGTTGGTCTGGCGCCGTAACGGGGCCGTGCGCTGGAGAAGCGCGGCACTGCACCCTACCGCGCCCGCGAGCTGAGTATTCGAGCGATTTCTTCGCGTGCGGCGTAAAGGTGCGCGGGGTTGTCGTCCCACTGCGTCCAACCGCGAGCCAGACGTTTTGACATTTCATTGGCAACGGCCTTTTGGCCGCGGTCCGCCAGCAGTTTGAGATATTCGTAATCTTCGAGTCCTTCGCGGATTTGTTTCAACCGGATCGACGCGACCGGACCTGGAAAACCCGCGTCCGCTCCCGGATAGAACAGCGAACCTTCGCCGTTGAACGGATGCTTTCCCTCGCCGTAGGTGGCCGGATTGGTCCAGACGTCGCCCGCCTTCTGCCAATAAACCGTCGTCCAATAGAGCAGCCCGGTGATCCCGTAGCGCCAACTCATCCAGGCGGGGATGCGATAATCGAGCAGCGGGAAATCGATTTCCCAATAAGGCGTGTCGCGGCCTTTCTCGCCCTGGCAAAGCGCGGTGTGAGCAGTGTGCCCCAGGCGGGAACGTCTGGTGTGGGTTGTTCGGTGCAGAGCACTTTGATGCCTGGCTGAGCCTCGTGAATCAGTTTGGCGCGCTGTCGCACCTGTTCGTAAGCCGCCGCGTCGTTCGGTTCGTCGAGCACGTAAATGTAAGCGAACTTTTCCCAGCCGTTGGTCTTCAGGTAGGCGTACATTGCCTGCAAATATTTCACGTTGCGTTCGCGGTCTTTGGCCAGGGGATCGCTGCCCAAAAGGTTGATTGGAAAACCGGTGACGTGAAAGCGCTCCATCCATTCTTTCAGGAGGGCGTGGCTCTGCGCCGAATCGATGCTGCCGTCGGCATTTGCCTTCGGATAAAGGTAACCGGGAATCGGCGGGCAAATCCGGTGGGCTGCCAACGCTTCCGCATAGCGCCGTTCGAGTTCGCGGAACTCTTTCGACTTCACTCCCACTTTGTGCGCCGCTGCGACGCGATTGTCGAAGTCGCCGAAGTTGGAGCGCATCGAGGGCGTGTCCGGCAGCGTGAAGTTCCAGATGGTTAGTCGGACCGGCAACCTGACCGCCTCCTGGTGCTGCGCTGTGACGGTTACGGTTCCCGAATATGTCCCTGGCGCGGCATCTTTCGGCACGAACACATCGACCCAGACCGGTTGATTGGCCTTCGGCTCAACCTCGAACGGCGCGCCCGCAAATCGCGCGTTCTTCAGCGGCCGTCCATCGGGAGGATTCACAAAGGGAATGAGCGCGTCGGGATACCAGCCAGCGCCTTCTTTCGACTTGGGACTCGGTCTGGTGACTTCGACGTACTGTTCACGGTAAAGCGTGACGTGCCGGCGATCGATGATATGACCATCCTCGCCGCGCAAATCGCTGACTTCCATGCTCACGCGCTTGAGTCCTTCACCGTCGGCGCGCACGACAATCTGAAACGGCTCGTACTCGTTGCGCGCGGCTTTGATGCTGGCGGTCGTGTTGGAAAAAACCGCGTCGTGTCGGCGCACGCGGGCAAGCCCGTCCACGGGGAAAGCGCTCAAGGCAGCTTGAGCGGGCGTACAGCAACTCAGAACCATGAGGCTCGCCACACTCAAAATCATGCGGGTCATCAACGACAAAATTTACCAGTGCGGAAAATGAATGTCATTCACGAACACGACTCGGCCGGTAGTGCCGTCAGCATTCTCGGTGGGGCGAGACTCCGTCGAGCCCTGATTTCTATCCAGTGGAGATCAGGGCTCGACGGAGTCTCGCCCCACCGTCAATACAACTTTGCTTCAACCGCGGAGACACGGAGCATGACCGTCGGCTACCTGGATTCCGAATTCAGGCAGTTGACTGCTTTCCGGGTGCTGAATCCGGTTTGCAGTTCTTCGCTTTTCCCACCCAGCCACGCCGGCACCGGCGGGGTAAGGTCATTAAAAAAATAAGTCACCGCTTCATGCGTGGCCCCGGGCACCACGACCAGTTTGCTTCCCGGCGCGGCTTCCTCGTACAATTTCCGCACATCGGCGACCGGTGTGATTTTGTCCTCGGTTCCGACCACGAACAGCGCGACCACCGGGGTCCGGGCCAGCACCGTCGTCATATCGAGCTCGCCCGGTTCAACATTCAAGACAGCGGGCAGGTGGTTGAGTCCGGCGTTGACGATCGCCCGCGGCAGCCAGGCGGCGTATTCGTGGCGGATGTTCAGGACAGCGTTGGATAATACCGCGTAAGGCGCGATGGCCACCACGCTGGCAACGCGCGATTCCGCAGCCTTCCATCGCAACGCCAGCGCGGCGCCGTAGGATTCGCCGATGGCCGCCACGGGACGGGCGAGTCGACCGTCGCGCGCCAGCGCGTCCAGCACTTGGCTCAGGTCGCGCGCCTCCCGCACGCCAAAGTAAATCCGTCGTCCGGTGGATTTGCCATGTCCGCGGAGGTCCACCAGCACGCAACGCCAGCCTTCCTCCGCCAGGCGCAGCGCCCACGGCGCCATGGCGAACTGGGCCTCGCCGTAACCATGCAGGAGCAACACGGTGCCCCGTGGCGACAGAGTCCAGGCGTTCGTTCGACCGGGCAAAGTCGCGTCCAACGAGAACCTGAAGCGCTTCTGGCCGCGCTCAAGCCAGTTGGTCGAGGAGACGGCCAGACGGTAATCCGCCGGCTCGACGACGCGATAACGCAGCCGCGCCTGCGGCGGGCCAACGTCCACGAAGTCGCCGGGGAAGTTGGTGAGGGACTCCCAGGAAAAGGCCAATTCCACCTGCGCCTTGGGAGCCAGCCACGCGGGATACGTGTTTGGGGCCTGCGCCATTCTGCGGGCGAAGAAACCGCCGCAGCCCGCCGTGCCCAAAACCGGAACGAGCAACAGCAGGAACGCAAACAATTTGGATCGCATCGACAGCGTTGCTTAAACCGTTTGCGGCGATTTGCCACAGAAATCTTCTGAAAGGTTTACTTCAGGACTCATCCGACTGCCTGGCTTCCGATGCAGCACCGGCCTGGGAAACACGGCGCGGCTGAGGAGGCGTGATGAAAAACAGCAAGCGCGAGCATGTAGAGGCAGGAAAGCGGCGTGAACGCTGAGCCACGCCGCGCCGGCGCCGGCCAGATACGAAACCACACCGACAAACGATCGAATTCAAACCTTCAGCAAGGCGCGCGCTTCGGCGATGCCGGCGGCCGGACGACCATACTCGCTGGCGGTCACGCGCGCCAGGGCCACCACGTGACGCCAGCGAAACGCGGCACGTGTGGCGGCGAATTCCTCCGAAACCGTGCGGTAGAATTTTTCGGCGTGCAGCGCCCCGTCTTCACTGACCGCGTAGCGCAGCAACAAATCCAGCACCGGACGCGGCGAATGGCCCAACTCGCCGTAACGATGAATCACCGCGCTGGCTTTGGCCTGGAGATTTCCGCGAATCGCCTCGTCGGCTTCCTTGAGCAACGCGTCGGGATCACTCGCTTTGATTTCCCCGAGATGCCGGGCGACCGGCAATGGCTGCCAGTTGAGGAAATCTCCGCCGCGCGCCGTGCGGTCCAGGGCCACCTGATACGCGCCGAGAATCAGGCTCGCAAAACAATTTCGCGCATTGCTGACGCGCGCCATATTGCGCCAGGCATTGGCAGAGTCGGTGGCATGAACGCCGATCGAGTCGCCGTGCACGCTGCCCAGTGGTTTGCCCGGCACTTCATCGCGCGGCGTCCGTCCCATGTCTCGCAGGACCAGTTGATTGGCAGCCAGCGTGATCGCTTCGCCCACGTCCGATGGTGACATTCCTTCGGCCAGCGCAGCGGCAGCGGCAGCCGCGGCCTGTTCGGGCGTGGATTTGAAAATGGTTTGACTCATTTGCTCGACCCAACTGTCTTCGGCTTTCCGGTCCCCGGGCGAACGGCCGAGCAGTTTGTGGTCTTCGAGCATTTTCGGGAGCAGTGTTCGCGGTTCGTCCCAGGTCGCGGTGTGCTGCCAGGATTCCGCTTTGACGCAATAGCGAACGGACTGCCGGAGGAGGGTGTGCGCCTGTTCCTTGCCGATCAGTCCCAGCAAATCCCACGCGCGATGCGGCAACACCACCCGATGGACTTCGGTGTTGTCCTGCACCGCAAACAGCAGATCGTTGAACGCGTCGTCCGCGGAGCGTTGCGCGAGTGCGGCGAAGGTTCGTTCCGCCGCGTCCACCTTTTTACTTCGCACGGCCTCGCGCAGGACCTCGCCGCCTGGACGAATTTCGGAAAGCGTCGCCGGTTTGACCGGATGCAGAACTTCCTCTTTGCGTCCGCCGCGCTCCTGAATGCGATTCGTATTCCGGTAAAGCACCTTGAAGACCGGCAGCGGCTGCAATTCTGCGGGAAGTTCCTGGGCCATGTGCAACGCCGGCGCCAGGGCCATCATGGTGTGGAAGCCGACGTAGTCCTCGCCGCCAAAAGTGCGCGCGTTGGCCAGCGCCGCGGCGGCGGTCAATCGCCGCAAATCCGTACCCGACCGCAGTTGCTCCACCAGCGTTGGCAACAGCCGGTTGACGGGCGTCTCTTGCATCAGGCACACCAGCGGCTCCAAGGACCCGAAAGTCAGTTTGTCAGTGGTCTCCTCAGTCAAGGTGGATGCCAATCCCAGTTCGCTGGCCGTCTCATAGCCCACGGCGGCGACCAACATGCCTCGACCGACTTCAGCCAGAAATTCCCGACGGGTGCGCGGCGCATTCATAAGAGTGTATCCTTTCCAAACAGCGATTATGGCATGCTCCATTCATACGCCGATTGCACCCGTCGTCAAGCGACTTATCCAGTTCTGTGCAGTTCCACGGAGTTTTTGTCGAACGGCGCATCGAACTGCTGCGCGAGGTTATCACTCGTTTTCGCGGATCAGTTTTTCAAGGGCGTCAGACAGGGCTTGGTCCCGGACGTTCCGGTATCGGACTACCCCTTTGGGATCGAGCACATAGGTGGTCGGCCAACTGTTGACATTCCACCGGGTGGCGATGGGGCCGTCAGTCGCCCCGCCGTCCCACCAGGAACGCCACGTCATGTTCTCCGTCGTGATCGCCATTTCTATCCGCCTCCTTACGTCGGCGGCTACGACTCGGAGCCGGCGCGGCAGGCCGGCTTCGTCCGGCAGCAGCGATTGGATCTGCTGATTGGTTGAAATTCAAATTTCCCGCTTCACTATCGCGTGGATGAATTCTCTGGGCCGATTGTCCGCCAGCGTTCTCAAGCTCGTCGTTGCGATTGGAGCCGTGGGCGCTGAACGCACGGAGACGTTCGATCTCGATCCGAGGTGGGACGCGCATAACTGCCGGGCTGTGGCCGCCGGAAGGGAGGTCAGGCAGGACTTTGGTTTCAGTGGCATGACGGCCCATTGCGCCGCGAAGGGCGAGATTGGCGGTTTCATTCAGCCGGCAGCCGAACCTGCCTATTACGCGAAAATCATCTCACCGCGCACACTGGACGACACCCTCGCCGCGTCCGGCAAGCTCGTGTACGAGGGCCGACAAGGCAACGCGCTGATCGGGTTCTTCAACGCGGCCGCATTGAACGAATGGCGCACGCCCAACACCATCGCGCTGCGAGTCTATGGCCGGGGCCAGGTCTTCTATGCCTACGTGGAATACGCGACGCAGAAGTGGCGCGCGGGCGCAGGTGAATTCCGAACCGTCGATCCAACGACACGCAAATCCTCAACGAAACAGTTCAAGAGCGGCACGAAGGTCCACTCCTGGGCGCTCCGATACAGTCCCGCGGCGAACGGCGGCAATGGTTCCATCACCGGACAGCTCGATGGCGAAGAACTGATCGTGAACCTGGAGCCGGGCCACAAAGCCGACGGAGCCGCGTTCAATCGTTTTGGACTGCTCAACGTGATGAAGCATTATGACGGCGGCGGCGAGCTTTGGTTGGATGAGCTGGTCGTGAATGGCGAAAGCCACCGGTTTGACGAAGACCCGCACTGGGAGGGTCTGAACAATCGGCGCAGCTACACAACCTTCGACGTTCGTCCGTGGTTTGACTTCGGCTTCAGTCCAACGCAGTTCGCATGCGGCAAAGGCTCGGGTGAACTCGGTGGGTTGATCTTTCGCGGCGACGGCCGTCGTTTCAGACAGCGACACGCTGATCGGGTTTTTCCATTCGGAGCACAGTCTCGACAGCGGCGGGTCCGACGCGTTCAGTGTGCCGCCCGACTTCCTTGGAGTCCGAATTGGCGGGCCAAGCCGGGAAGGTTTCTTTTTCGCGCCCGCTTACCGCATCCACGGCCCGCAAGAAAAGACCCTGGACGGCGGGCCATTCATTTACCCCAATGGCGCCACGCACACCTGGGCGTGCGCGTACAACCCTGGCGCCGCAAATGGACGCGGACAAATCATCGTGAAGCTGGACAGTGAGACGGCGCGGCTGGACCTGGAACCGGGCCAGAAGACGAGCGGGGCACACTTCAATCGGTTCGGCCTGATCACAACGCATCATGACGGCAACGGCCAGCGCGTTTACTTCGACGATCTCACTTACACAACCTCGCAGCAGTGAACCTGAGGCGGCAACAACCCCCCAACGAGTTGGTGCACGCGCACAGCCATTACGGCGCGATGAGGATTATCGCGCACTGCCTCCCCAGCGCCTCTGCGTCCCCGCGGTTCAAACGCAGCGTTTGCTCATCGTTTCAGCGCCACGAATCTGCTATCGTCAGGAAGACTCAAGGCCAGCACGGCCCAGCTTGTTGCCGCGGCGGAGATCCAGGAATCCCGCCCGTGCGGGAATCCACTGTCCATCGTCGGCTGGAAGGGGAAGGCGCGGCGACGCACGTACCACGTGCCATTCTCCAATTGGGTTTGCAGGAGAAAGCGAAACGCTGTCCCTCCCGCCGACCAACGGCACCGAACTGAACCATTTTTTCCGAGAGCAACCGAGCTGGCCCTCGCTTTTGAACGTCCGTGCGTGTTCGTCGAAGTCTGTTTTCCCTTTCAGCTTCACCAACGTCGGTGATGATAGCGTGGGCCGAAGTAGAACCGAAACTCAGGGCCCCAGTAGTAATATGGCGGGCCATAATAGACCGGAGGTCCATAATACGGATAGCCAGAACCCGGTGGCCCGTAGGGCGCGTAAACCTGGGTCTTCTGATTCATGTCAAAATTGATCTCCTTCGGAATGTGATCCTCCGGACCAAACCATTGACCCGTCCCGAAAAAAAGGACTTGCTCAAACTGGTTGGTGCTCAGCGGCAGGGCCCTGATCACGTAGTAAGGGGAGCCGAAGTCGTGGAATGTCCCGTCCGGGTCGCCGAAAATCTTCAAATGCAGCGGTGTGTTGCCCACCACCTGGCCATTGGCTTCGATTCGCGCGCCCGGCGGGGAAGCCTCTATCGGCACATCGTAAGCCATCGTGCCATGAGGTCCGCGCTCGGCGCCGGGAGGTATGGTTTGACACCCGGCAAGCAAGACCGCCCCGACCAGTGCTGCGACGTAGATCGATGCTCGATTCATCTTGAAATAGGTTCG
>QHOP01000214.1:4258-11011 GCA_003219345.1 Verrucomicrobiota bacterium | reverse complement strand
TCCGGGGCGGGGGGTGGAACCAGGACATCGAATACGCGCGCTCGGCCAACCGGTTCATGATGTCGCCCTCCAACGGCATCCATTTCGTGGGGTTCCGCGTGGCTCTCGGCAAGATTCAGTCACGACCAGCCCGGTAACCTGCAATAAGCTGAAGACGTAAAAGAAAAAGCTTTACAAGCCGACAACAAGAGGTCCAAGTAATGACTCCCAATTCCTATGCCGTGCCAGCTTAAAAACCCTGAGGGATTTATGCGAAAAAAAATACTACTCCCGATCTCAGTCCTCGGATTGCTTCTCGTTAGGCTCACCGTCTTGGCGAACGACATTGAACCCGGAAAAGAATTCTACACCGTCATTTATGCCCCCAAGCCTGTTGTCCTTGATGGCGACCTCTCGGAGTGGTCGGGGGCCCCTGTGCTCGCGGATCCCAAATTCGCGGTTCCCAAATTTTCAGGCACAAACGATTCTCCCAATTACGTCTTGTTCGAAGAGTATAGTGGCGGGACTTGGACCGGGCCGAACGATCAAACCTCGGCGGTCCAGATCGTCTATGATGCTGATAACGTTTACTTCGGATTCGTCGTGACGGACGATTACCATGAAAACATCTCCCTTAACGCTTGGAACGGCGATTCGATCCAGCTTATGATCGCAGACGCAACACGGACCACGCAGATCGCGCTTTACAACTACGCGCTGGGCGGCTACGAAAACGCGACGGGGACCCTGGTTACTACCAACTCAGCCGGCGTTCCGTATGGCCTGCTTATCGACCACGAGCAGGGCCCAGGCGGAGATCCAGCCTGCAACTGTCCAACCGACGCTTTCATTAAGCGCGACTCCGCCAAGAAGAAGACTTACTACGAAATAAAGCTGCCGGTCGCTTCACTCGGCCTGACGGGACCCTTGACAGTTGGAACGAAGTTCGGACTGGGCATGGCGATCAACGACGGCGATGGAGTTTTTCTGGACCTCGATGGTGACGGTATAAAGGAGACCTCGTACGGCCAGGGGGCCGGCCAGGAGGGTCAAAAGGGCTGGGGTGGATTGGGTGCGCACGCCATCGTGCATGGCAAAACGGCCTCGGAAACCGCGCTAGTGACGCTGGGGACGACCGCGGCAGGTGCTGATCTCCCGTTTTTGTCTGTGATCAATCCGACCTTCGATTCCTTCACCTTCCGAGCGCCACCGACTTCAGCTGCAAACCCGCTGCTCCATTTCCTCCCAACTCCAATCACACCTACTCCATCGAGGTAAAGGACACATTGGGGAACACAGTCACCGCAGCGGGTTCTTTCAAAACGCTTAATTACACCCTGGACAAGCTTCACAGCTATGTTGGGCAGATTCGCGGCAGCGCCGCCTTAACACCTCCCAGTGGGGGCCATACTGGTCAGACGAGTGACCTCGCCATGGACTTCGGGAGAGCCGGTTCAATAAACCCATCAGTGCTGATCCCCGACGCCTCGTTCATGAACGCGACCGCGAGCAACGACGTCATGACATTCTCCCTTTGGATTAAGAAGTACGACAACGACGCCAGCCACACGGCCTTCTGGGCCGACTCTCCCTCGAGTCCCGGGATTATCGGATTCCTGGCCGATGTTGCAAACACGGTTAGCGGTGAGACCATAGTTTTTGATGTCGGTGGTAATACTCCCGATGACAGTGAAATCAGCGCTGACATTACCACATTCCCCGGCTTCACGGATGAAAGCTGGTGGACGAACCTTTGGCATCATTGGGTCTTCGTAAAGAATGGTCTAGCAACCAAGCAAATCTGGATTGATGGGCAGCTTTTCCTGGAAGGCACTGCCGGCGCTACGCCGCTTCCTACGGATTTCGCGCACATTTGGCTGGGAGCCGACGCTTCTGGTCAAGGTGGGATCACCGGTAACATGCATGGTCTGATTGATGACTTTGCGATTTTTGGGACTGCCTTGACGCAAGCCCAAATCCAGCAACTGTTCACCGGAACGCTGCCATCCGCTCTGCCCGCCAGCACGAAACCTCTGGCTTATTGGGATTTCAGTGCGCCCGCTGTTGTGGTCAGGCCGCCCATAACGGTTGGGCGGTCCGGGAACGCGATCACAATCTCCTGGCCGGGGAGCGCAACCGGTTTCCGGTTGGTGTCTTCGGCTACTGTGAATGGAACCTATACCGATGTGACGGGCGTTACCGGAAACTCCTACACGATCAACAGCCCAACAGGCACGAAATTCTATTACTTGATCAAGTAATATTATTGCTTCGTTCGATTCGAGCGCCGGAGGTTCGCCTCCGGCGTTGCTTTTTGAAGCAGCGCAGGATTCCTTCTCAATCTCCTGAAGAGTAAACTCGATCTCTTATCGTAACGAGGTTTTTGTTGTCTGTTCACCAGAGATGCTGCGCAGCGGGCTTCCTGGCCAAACCCAGAACCCTGAAAAGATGAACCCTAAGGGAAAAGTCCGCGCGTTCTCTTCGCCTCCTGCACGCGCCGCACGCCGAGGCTCAACGCCGCCAGGCGCATCGAAATTTTCTGCTTGCGGCTCAGGTTGAGCGTCTGCGTGAACGCCCCTTCCAGAATGCGGAACAGTTTGTCCACCACTTCGGACTCCGTCCAGAAGAAGCTCTGCAAATCCTGCACCCATTCGAAGTAGGAAACGATTACGCCGCCCGCATTGCAGAGAATGTCGGGAATCACAAAAATGTCGCCCCGCTGTTCCAGGATGGCATCGGCTTCGGGCGTGGTCGGGCCGTTGGCCGCTTCGGCGAGAATGCGGCACTGGATTTGGCCGGCATTGGCTTTGGTGATTTGCCGTTCCAACGCCGCGGGCACGAGAATGTCGCAAGGCGTCACAAGGAGTTGATCGTTGGTAACCGGGTCCGCTTCCGGGAAGCCGACGACGGTCCGGCGTTCTGCGTTGTACTTTTCCAGTTTCCACAGGTCGAGCCCCTTCGGATTGTAAATGCCGCCGTTGACGTCGCTGACCGCGACGATTCTCACTCCATATTTCGCCAATGAAAACGCCGCGACAGAGCCGACGTTGCCGTAACCCTGCACGACCGCCGTCGCCGTGTTCGTGTCGCGGCCGAGCACATCCATCGTCCGATTAATCAGGTAGCCGACGCCGCGCCCGGTTGCCTCGCGCCGCCCGACTGAGCCGCCCAGGCCAACAGGCTTGCCCGTGACGATGCTCGGCACGGTGTGGCCCATATGCATCGAGTAGCTGTCCATCATCCAGGCCATGACCTGTTCGTTCGTGCCCACGTCCGGCGCCATGATGTCCACCTGTGGTCCGATGAACGGGATCATTTCCTGCGTGTAACGCCGCGTGAGTCGTTCGAGTTCGCCCGCGGACAGTTTGTGCGGATCGCAAGCGATGCCGCCCTTCGCGCCGCCGTAAGGCAGGCCGGTCAGCGCGCATTTCCAGCTCATCCACATTGCCAGCGCCGCGACTTCGCCCAGAGTCACCTCCCGGTGGTAGCGCAAGCCGCCCTTGGTCGGACCGAGCGTCAAATGATGCTGCACGCGGTAGCCGGAGAATACTTCCGTGGACCCGTCATCTCGCTTGATCGGAAGCGCGACGGTCATGGAACGCTTGGGAAACTTCAGCCGGGCGCGTTCGGCCTCCGGAATCTGAAGAAAGTCGGCGACCAGATCAAACTGTTGACAGGCCATGCGGAAGGTCGGGTGGTCGTAGATGTCCATGGCCTGAGAGTAGCGTGACTCGTTAAATCGTTAAATCGTTAAATCGTTAACCTGACTCCCGGTGGATGGTCACGTTTCAACGTTGTAACAATGTAACGATTCAACGAGATTACGGACGTGAGCGACACACTCGTCGTCAACGAAATCTATTTGAGCATTCAGGGCGAAAGCACTTTCGCCGGGTTGCCATGCGTTTTTGTGCGGCTGACCGCGTGCAATCTGCGCTGTTCCTATTGTGACACCGCTTATGCGTTCGCCGAGGGAAGGAAGCTGTCGCTTGGCGAGGTGCGCGACCAGGTCCAACGGCTGGCGGCGCCCTTCCAAATCCGAAATCCGAAATCCGAAATCCGAAATGCATCAGCGCCTCCTCACGTCGGTTGCTGCCGATTGCCACTCGTCGAGCTCACGGGCGGCGAACCGTTGCTGCAACCCGACTCGATTCCCTTGATGAAAGCGCTTTGCGACGACGGTTTCACGGTGCTGCTCGAGACCAGCGGCGCGCTCGACATTGCGCCAGTGGACCCGCGCGTGCGCCGCGTCATGGACTTGAAATGTCCGAGCAGCGGTGAGGTGGCTCGAAATCGCTGGGAGAACCTGGCGCATCTGAAAAACACCGACGAAGTGAAATTCGTCATCGGCACGCAGGAAGATTACGAATGGTCCCGGGAACAGATCGCCAATCATAAGCTTACCTCGATTTGTCCGATTCTCTTCTCCTGGGTCACACCGTTGCAGCCGCACCAACACGACAAGACATTGAAGAAAGTTCCGGCCGGGCAAACGCCCATTTCACGGCAGGAACTCGCTGAAAAGATTATCGCCGACGCCCTGCCGGTCCGTTTTCAACTCCAAACGCACAAATTCATCTGGCCGCCGGACCAGCGAGGGGTGTGAATGAAAACACCAAACATCAAACACCAAACACCAGAAAAGCCTCCAGCGCTAAACACCAATCGCGCAACGGCGCGGCGGACGGGACTTTGGTGTTTGGGATTTGGTGTTTCTTTGGTGTTTGGTGCCTGGGACTTGGTGTTTCTGCAGCCTCCGGATTGAAAACAAAGACTCAGCACGTTCTCGAACTCCTGCGCCTTTACGAATCGCGCAACGTCACGTTCATTGAGCCGGACGACTCGTGGCCGATTGTGTGGGAAAGAGCGTGCGGTGTGCATGTCTGGGATGCCGAAGGTAAAAAGTATCTCGATTTGACCGCGGGGTTCGGCGTCGCCGCAACCGGACACGCTAATACGCGGGTGGTTAAAGCTGGACAACAGCAAATGGAGAGGCTTTTGCACGCGATGGGCGACGTTCATCCGCACGCGCTGAAAGCGCAACTGGCGCGGGAGCTGAGCAGGATCACATTCGAGCGGTGGCGCGTCTCGTTGAATCCTTCAACCGTTAAATCGTTGAATCGTGTGCCGGTTCAACGGTTCAACGATTCAACGGTTCAACGCGCCAAAACCATCTTCTGCAACTCCGGCTTTGAAGCAGTGGAGACGGCGCTCAAAACAGCCATAATGGCCACGGGCAAACGGGGCATCATCGCGTTCGAGGGCGCTTACCACGGTCTTGGCTATGGGGCGCTCAACGCGACGCATCGCGAACACTTTCGCGGCCCGTTCCGTTCGCAGCTTGGTCAGTTCGCGCATTTCGTCCCGCTTCCAGAAGCAGGGCAGGCGTCCCGCCTGACTCAAAAGACATCCGACGATTGTTTGAAAGAAATCCAGGAAGACAGGCGGGGCGCCTGCCCTACACGGGAGCGCGTTGAGGATTGTATCCAACGCCTCTTTCGCCGGGAACAAATCGGAGCGATACTGTGCGAGCCGATTCAAGTCCGCGGCGGCATCAACGTTCCGCCGCCCGCACTTCTCCCGTTGCTGCGCCGGCTTTGTGACGAACACCGCGCGCTGCTCATCCTCGACGAGGTCTACACCGGCTTTGGTCGCACCGGGAAATGGTTCGCCTGCGAACACAACGAAGTAATTCCTGATTTGATTTGTCTCGGCAAAGCGTTGACGGGCGGCTTCCCGCTGTCCGCGTGCGTCGGGCGCGCGGACATTATGGATGCTGCGTGGCCGCCATCCAATGGCGAAGCGATCCACACGAGCACCTTCCTCGGTCATCCCGTGGGTTGCGCGATGGCGTTGGCGCAGATCAAGGAAATCGCGCGACTCAAACTGGTTCGACGCAGCGCAACGCTTGGTCGCGTTCTACTGGAAAAGCTTTCCGCGCTGCGCGCAACGCGTTCGACCTTGTCGATCTCCTGTCGCGGACTGGGATTGCTTGCCGGCCTTGAAGTGCGCTATCCCGGCGGCTCGCCCGCGACCAAAGTGGCGCTGCAAATCATCAAGACCATGATTCGCCGCGGATTCATCCTTTTGCCCGAAGGCGAGCATGCGAACGTCATCAGCTTCACGCCGCCGCTGACGATAACCGAACGACAACTTGAAAACGCTGTCGCGGCGCTGGCTGAGGTGTTGAACCACGAATGACCACGCGAAGACACGAATTTCACGAATTCACACGAATTCAATCGGTGAAATTCCGTGCAATTCGTGTCTGCAGGATTCGTGTTCATTCGTGTTCATTCGTGTTTCTTCCCTTCTTGCGATGAAGCTCTCGGAGATGAAACAAATCCTGGCCGCAGGCGACATCCGGCTGACGAAGTCGCTCGGCCAGAATTTCCTGCACGACGGCAATCAACTTCGGCGGATCGCGGCGGCGGCGGAGTTGAAGGCGTCAGACAAAGTTCTGGAAATCGGGCCGGGGTTGGGAGGATTGACGGAGTTGCTTCTAAAAAATGCCGGCGAAGTCCTGGCCATCGAGAAGGACGCGCGGCTGCTTGAGGTATTGCGGAAAAGGTTCAAGCCCCTCACCCCATCCCTCTCCCTGAACCTTCCCCCTCTCCTGCCCTTCGGGCACCCTCTCCCCCTCGGAGGGGGAGAGGGAAGGGTGAGGAGATGGCCGGCAGGTTCAAGGGCGCAAGGAGTGATCAAAGTTCGGGGAATTCTCTCCCCGCCTGGCGGGGAGAGGGTGGCCTCCAGGCCGGGTGAGGGAGTCAGCGG
>QHOP01000214.1:0-4191 GCA_003219345.1 Verrucomicrobiota bacterium | reverse complement strand
GTAACGCTTCAACAGGAGGTCGCGCACCGCCTCGTCTCGGAGCCGGGCCATAAGAACTACGGCTTGCTCACTCTGTTGGTGCAGCTTCGCTACGAGCCGCGCGGCTGGTTTAAGATTCCGGCGAGTTGTTTTTTCCCAGCGCCAGAGGTGGGCTCGGCCTGCGTCACGTTGATTCGAAGAGAAGAACTCTTGCTCAATAAGGAGCAAACGCAGGTTTTTACGAAGATTGTGAAGCGCGCGTTTTCCCAGCGCCGAAAAATGATGTTCAAGTTGTTGAAGGAGGATTGGCCGGAGGAAAAACTGAAGCGAGCGTTTGGCGCATTAAAAATTTCGCCAAAAGAACGCGCGGAGAAATCGAATTTAGAACAATTTGTTGCGTTAAGCGCAACGCTGGTATCATTGCATTCAAAGTGAATGCAGGATTAATTGTCGGTTTCGTCATTTGTTTGTCGAGTTGCGTGGCTCTGGTTTGCTATGCGAAGCGCAGGACGGAGCAATCCGGCCAAGAATTCGGTGTTTCAAATGTTCTTCTGATGCTTCTCGTTGGGATCATTTGCGCGACGCCATTCGCTATCCTCGCTGTTACTGTCAGTTTGCCTACCTGGCTTTTGGCATTGCTGCTTATAACAGGATTTTTTGCGGCGACTTACGGACCCGTGGCAGTTGGTTGGCTTTTTGGGTGGAAACGACTCATGCCTAGAAAACAGAATCGCACAAAACACGAAGAAATCTTCGATGTCGTCAACGAGCGCGACGAAGTCATCGGACAAAAGCCCCGGAGTGAAATCCATCGACTGAAGTTGAACCATCGCGCGGTCCACGTGCTCGTCTTCAATTCGCGCGGCGACTTGTTTCTGCAAAAACGCTCGATGCAGAAGGATTGCTTCCCGGGAGCGTGGGATTCGTCGGCGTCCGGTCATTTGGATTCGGGCGAGAGCTATGACGCGTGCGCGGTGCGCGAATTGCGCGAGGAAATCGGGCTGGAACCGGCCCGGCCGCCCGAACGTTTGTTCAAGGTCGCGGCCTGCCCTGAGACCGGCCAGGAATTCGTGTGGGCGTACCGCTGCGCGGCGGAAGGGCCGTTCGCGCTGCACCCGGAGGAGATCGAACGCGGCGGCTGGTTTGCGCAGGCTGCGCTGGGCCCGTGGCTGGCGGAAAGACCCGGCGATTTTGCGAGTGGGTTCGTTTTGATCTGGAAGGAAATGCTCCGACTCGGCCTGGCTCCCCCGCAGGTTCGAGGGGAGCGACTATAGTGGTTGCCAAACGTAACTTCCAATCAATGTCGGGTGCGGGCACTCTCCTCACTCGGCTAAAGCCACCCTCTCCCCTCATCCGATGAGGGGAGAGGGCAGGGTGAGGGGAGCCGTTGGACATTCGACGATCGGTTTCATTTCGGAAATTTCTTTTGGCAATTGGTCTAAACAGTGGTGGCGTCGCCTGAAGGCGAAGGCGCCTCGCACGCGAGTTTTCTCACCGTACCATCCTTCTGCAGGCCCGCGACGAAGTTAACCGTTTCCCGTTGCACGCAAAAATAAACGTCGCCGCGCAGCTCCGGATGGCCGAGCAGCCGCTGGCCGTTGCGCGAATGTTTCATGGCGCCCAGCAAATCCGTCTGCAACAGGGGATAAATCCGCCGGGCAATCTCGGCAGAGTCGGCGACCTGTCCCGACGCGTAATAAGGCCAGAGCCGTTCGCACAACGCGCCCGCGGCCAGGGTGTCCTCGAGCGCGGCCTGGTTGTGCGTGCCGCTGCAGATCAGGATCAGATGCAACGGCAGCTCCCGGCGAAGCCAATTCACCGTGGCGCGGAGGTTCAGAAACGAGCCGATCAAAACCGGTTCCGCGCGCGTGCAGGCGCGCAACGCGCGGGTGCCGTTGGTCGTGGTCATGACGATGGTTTTGCCGCGCACCTTTTCCGGCAGAAACTCGCGCGGCGAATTGCCGAAATCGAAGTCGTTGCCGCCCGTGAGATCACCGCGAATCCGCAGACCGTTGCGCTCCCCCGCCAGTAGCACTTCCGGGCGCTGCTGTTTGATGGCCAGCGCCTCCGCGATTTCCCCCACCGGAATGATGGCTTCCGCGCCGTTGGCCAGCGCGGTTATCATGGAGGTCGTCGCGCGCAGAATGTCGAGCACGACACACGCCGTCCGGCCCAGATTCCTTTGGGACAACGCGGAAAACTCCACCGGCGAGAAGAGCACTTCAATGCTTCTGGTCATGCAACTAATTCAGAATTTATTTCTTCAACTTCGCGTGAATCCGCGCGTAGTGAAACAGATACTGCTGCGCGTAGCCCCCGAAAGGGCCAAAATGCGTCGCCGCGAACTTTTGCAATCGCTTCAACGACCGGCGCCGGCCCGGAAAGTACAGCCGCCGCAGCGCTTTCGTCACCCAGACATCCAACGGAAATGCGTCCTGAAAGCCACTGGCAAAAAGCAGAACGCAATCGGCGATTTTGCGGCCCACGCCCGGCAAGCGCATTAAGCCTGCGCGCGCTTCCGTCACCGACGACGCGCTGAGTCGCGCGAGGTCCACTTCGCCGCGGGCAATCATTCGCGCCGCTGCGCGTAGATTGGGCGCACGGAAGCCCGTTTTGCAAGCACGCAGTTCGGATTCACGGGCCGCAGCAATCCGTTCGAGAGCAGGGAAACTGAACGCCGCCTCGCGCCCGCGCGGAACCCTGACCGGTTCGCCGAACCGTTCGCAGAGCAGCGCGACGATTTGCTGAATTTGGACGATTTGTTTTGTCGAAGAGCAGATGAACGATGCCAGACATTCCCACGGGTCTTGTCGCAACAGGCGCAGTCCGCGGCAGGCAGCAACGGCGGCACGCATCGGCTCGTCGTCGGGAAACGTGGCCAGAACACCAGCCAGGTCGAGTTCGACCTGCAAATAGTCCGCCAGCCATTGCCAGTCGTTCACAGGTTCTGCGGTCTCGGCGACGATCGCTCGTGCGTCGCGGCCACGAGCGGTAGCAGCCGACGTAAGGTGGCCCTGACTTCCGAGTCCGAAAGAATGAGCCTGCTTACGTCGGCTGCGACAAGATTCATGGCGTGGCCAGTCTCCTTCCATCCGCAACCTCACCCAGCGCGACCCGACGATTCCCTCCCACGCGCCTTCGCGCAGTTGCCAGCGGAACGCCTGGCCGGAAGTCAGCGTGGCCGCGAGGTTGTAGTCGCGGACGGGAAGAATGGTTCGGCGGGTGACACCAGCCGTTTCATCGGAGGCCGCGGCATTCGAAGAGCTGGACTTGATGAAAGACACGGTCACGATACTTGATATCGTGTATCCCCAAATCGGTGACGCTTTCAAACTCTTTCTGGATGCGTTCGGGCGGCGGTTGAGGCGCGTGGGCTTCCTGGACAAAGACGGCGTTCTGACCCTTTCGATTGTCGTAACCGGGCCAGAAGTAAAACTGGTTCTCCGGCCTGTCCGTCGAACGAAAATAAACCAATGGATTCTCCGGCACGCCTGCTCTGGCTTCCGGCAAATAAAAAGTGATCAGGCTCGTGATGCCATAATGATTCCCGATGATAAAGACCGGTTTGCCCTCCGCGAGCAGTTCCGCGCGCGCGTCCCCAACCACCCGGGCCATGTCCTTGTAAGCTCGGACACGCGTCAGTGGATCGTACTTCGGCGGCAGTGGCCGGCCGGTGATTTTTCCGAACAGGTCGGTCTCGTGCGCGACGATTACGGCGGCCAAACCTGCGCCTAGCCCCGCCAGCAACCACCCTCGGACGGCTCGCAATCCTTCACGCCAACGCGCGTCCCAAAAAATTGCGGCAAGACAGAACAACGGAACAATTGAGACCGCGATCCAATTGGGCAACACACGGGCGCGGAATGTCAGAGCCAGATAGAACAGGAAGACCGGTGCGCCCATGCTGAAGAGGTAAACTGTGAGAGCACTTGGGCGTCCGCGGCGCCAGAAGGCAATCGCCGCCCAGACAGCAGCTATGAAAAATGCCGGATTGAGCAGGCCGGCTTCAGCGACAAGGAAATCCTGGAGATAGCGCAGCGTCGGGTGCCATGCTGTGTCGAGCCCGCCGCGCTCGCTCAAATGCGTCATCGTGATCCAGCCGTGTCGGGCGTTCCAGAGCACCACCGGCAACGTGCAGACGGCGTTGACCAGCAACGCGAGATAGGGGCCGGGTCGTTTCAACTGCGCCCGCGCCGGTTTCCACAAAACGAA